>JAAUTN010000226.1 GCA_012031415.1 Leptolyngbyaceae cyanobacterium SM1_4_3
TTAGCCAGTCGGGCGTTTGAGGACGAGGTCGATTTGGCTCACGCGATTATCTCTGGTATTGAAGCGAGAGGGCAACGGGGAGGATATACTGTTGAACGTTTTATGTTTAATTAGGTTGAACTACTTAGTGGGTTATGTGTCTCAACAAGATTTAACAAGTATCAGGTTTACACTCGTTGCCAAACTCCAGCTTGGCAATGCAATTAGGGAAGCTCCTGCTTCCTCTTCCATTAATACTAGAAACGGAAATTTCTAGTGTTACCGTCCAACGATCGCACTCCCCAGTCAAGCGCTGCCCTCAAGCTTGGTGATTCTAGAAGTGCCCGTGACCTCTGTTCTGTTCTTCATAAACCATTAAATCTCCTGGTTGGCAACTCAGCACCTTACACAATGCGTCAAGTGTAGGTTCATCAATTCGGGTAGAGCGACGACGAGTTCTTATCTTTACTTAGCGAATTTTGCCGAAGTTGGTGAGTGGAGTCCACCACTACCTTCACCCATTCCAGGTGAGATGATTCGGATTTTGACTCGGTATTTTAGCAAGTAAGTGTGAGAGGCGATCGCTCTCCTTCAAGCGATCGCCCCTATTCATAAGCTTCTTTCCGATGTCTAACAGCTCGAATATTGATTATTCGAGCGTCATCATCAACACTGTAAATTACACGGTAATCTCCAACTCTGATGCGAAAGCTCTTTGTACCCACTAACTTACGGCATCCAGGAGGACGGGGATCACCAGCTAGAGCTGTAATTTTTGGAAAAATTCGACTAACAACTTCAGCCGTTAAAGACTCCAATTCCTTCCGTGCAGAGCGTGAAAATTGAATCTCATACTCATTCACTTAGCTTTCCTTGCTCTATGAGACGTTGCTTTACTTCTTCTAAAGATTCCTTTGGTTCCTGAGCGCGAGACTCAGAAATTAAAGCGTCGTAGATATCTTCCCAAAGTTCACCATGCTCTTTGAGGTCAATTACAACAGCAGTTCTATGACCTTCTTCATCAACCAAAAACTGAATGCCCTGCATATTTACAGACTCATAAGCTTACAGATTTATAGCTAGTTTAAGCGATCGCTTGAGGAGGGGCGATCGCTCCCCTACCGTAAACTTAAAAGAGTTGCTCCTCGATCTTTTCTAGTACTTTTGGGCTGCGATGGATTCTCAGCGGTTATATCAACAGCTCCTTCAGCTTGACCAGCGAAGCTATAAGGCATACAAGCAGATCGCGGGAGTCTATCAGTTTCCTGGATTTGAGTTAAGCATTGACTACGTACAGGGCGATCCGTTTGCATCACCGAGTCGATTGCGGGTGCAGCTTCCGCAAAGGGGTTCTCAGGAAGCGGATTCAAAGATTAAATCTTTTCCAGAAGAACTGTACCGTTCTCATAGTCGGGAAGTTGCGCTACGGGATTATCTGACGCGCCAGTTTGCTCAGGTTGCGGCGGAGGTGAGAGGGCGGCGGGGCAGTGGCAATAGTGGACTAATTGCGATCGCCCCCACTAGTCAGCAAGTTCTAGAACGCACCTCAGTTCTAATCACTACTCCCCAACAGCTTGAAGCTCGTTTTGTGGTGGGGCTTCCGGCACGAGGCAGAACGATCTTAGGTAAACAAGCCGCAGATTTACTGTGTGAAGACTTGCCGCTAATTGTCGATCGCGCTTTAAACTACGCTCAGCTCAATTCCACTGAACTTCGCCATCATGTTGAAACGATAGAAGATGCAGACTGGCTCAGACAACAGCTTGCAGATCGAAGACTGGTAGCGTTTGTCTCAAATGGAGCAATTTTGCCGCGCCAAAGTGGAGTAGACGATCGCCCCTTAACTACAGATGCACTGCCTTTTCAGTCGCCTGCTTCACTGCAAGTTAGCTTTCACCGTCCCAACCAGGGTGAAATTAGCGGCATGGGAATTCCCGCTGGAATCACACTGATTGTGGGAGGCGGCTATCACGGCAAATCAACCTTGTTGAGAGCGATCGCCCTCGGCATTTACAATCACATTCCTGGAGACGGACGAGAGTTTGTGGTGACTGATCCAACAGCAGTCAAAATTCGAGCAGAGGATGGTCGCAGCATTGCTGGAGTAAACATCTCACCTTTCATTAATCATTTACCCCAGGGACGCTCTACAGAGCAGTTCTCCACTGAGAATGCTAGCGGTAGCACTTCTCAAGCTGCCAACATCATGGAAGCGCTAGAAGCTGGAGCAACCGTGCTGCTGGTCGATGAAGATACGTCAGCGACGAATTTTATGATTCGCGATCGCCGAATGCAGGCACTTATCGCTAAATCTAAGGAACCGATCACGCCATTTGTCGATAAAATTCGACAGCTTTATCAGGATTACAGCGTCTCTACAATTCTGGTGATGGGGGGCAGCGGCGATTACTTTGACGTTGCCGATATGGTGATTGCGATGACAGACTTTCAGCCGCAGGAAGTAACCACGCAGGCAAAGGAGATTGTTCAACAATACATGACCGATCGCACTTCTGAAGGCGGCAGTCAATTTGGGGCGATCGCCCAGCGCATTCCCCAATTTACACCCCTAGAAGACCGAGACAATCGCTCTCCTCGTACCAAAGTTCGGGATGTAGACGAACTGGTGTTTGGGGGAGAAACAATTGACCTGGCTGCCGTTGAGCAAATTGTAGAAGTAAATCAGCTACGGGCGATCGGCGCAGCCCTCACCTATATTCAGCAGCACTATTTGGATGGACGATATTCGCTGAAAACCATTCTGGAATATGTCATTGCTGATTTGCAGTCCAGTAGCCCAGATATTCTTACAGCCTTTCCTCAAGGCGATCTAGCGATGTTCCGCCCTAGCGAGTTGGCTGCGGTGATCAATCGAATGCGATCGCTTGATATAGAGTCCTGCACTACATCACTACAGAAAGCTCATCCACCAGCCTAAATTGCCCCCGGTAAACTGCCCGCAGTAGGCGATCGATAGCAAATCTTTCTTCATCGCTGATGGACTCATCTAAAATTGCTGCCATCAGCCCGTAGCGATCTGCCAACGTGATATTACCTGACTCAGCGACATCAGCGGTGAGTTCTGCAAGGGCGGCTGGCAGTAGAGAAGAAACAGCAGGCATGAATGGGTGAAGCAATGCTACATATATAAGAATGCCTGATTAGGTAAAAACCCTCAGTGATTTTTAGGCAATAAAAATGTGATCTTGATCACCCGTCAGGTCGAAGCCGTCTAGTGACCGAAATGACTCTCTTCGATAAAACTCTCTGCTCTTTACCTCTTACACTTTCGCTATAAAGTTGAGGTGCAGCAAACTTTCATTATTTAGGATCATCATGCCAGTGATGCCAACGATTTTGGCGCTTGATTTTGACGGGGTTGTTTGTGATGGGTTGATTGAATACTTCCAGACGGCATGGCGAACATACTGTCAAATCTGGTCGCCTGCGGACACCACGCCGCCAGAGGGGTTGGCTGAACAGTTTTACCGCCTGCGACCCGTAATTGAGACAGGTTGGGAAATGCCAGTGCTGTTGCGATCGCTCCTGCTCAACACGCCAGAAGATGAGATTTTGGAGAACTGGCAGGCGATCGCCCAACAGTACATCACAGCAGACCAACTCAACCCAGGTGAAATTGCGAACAGCGTTGATCGAGTTCGAGATGAATGGATTGCGTCTGACCCGGAAGACTGGCTGGCACAACACCGCTTTTATCCAGGCATCATTCCACTGTTGCAGCGAGTTTTGAGCAGTCCCATTTATTGGGTGATTGTCACGACTAAAGAAGGGCGATTTGTGCATCAGCTTCTACAGCAGCAGGGAATTGATTTGCCAACGACTCAAATCTACGGCAAAGAGGTAAAACGGCCCAAAGCGCAAACCCTACGCGCTCTGTATGAGCAATTCTCTAGGCAAACTAACCAGCCTGTTTCTATCTGGTTTGTAGAAGATCGGCTGAAAACGCTGCAAGCCATTCAGAAGCAGCCAGATTTAAGCTATGTCAAACTTTATTTAGCGGACTGGGGCTACAACACTGCAAAGGAGCGGGCGATCGCCGATCAAGATCCTCAAATCTGGCTTTTATCTTTGAAGGAGGTAGAGCAGGAATTTTTGGTATTCTCTTGACAGACAGAGTTCCTTGTAAGGGGCCCGGTCTGTTGAGCTAAATAGCCCTCTAAGCTGGAAGGCAGAGCAACCCCACTTGTAATTTTTCTCGGTTTTTGACAAAGAATCTTAAGTTAGTATTAAAATGCGTAACATAGCGTCGTGTTTTGAGTGCTGAGGCTGACTCGTAATCTCAGTTTTCCCTCAAAAACACACGAGCCATTTTTCCATGAAGGTGCCGGATAGCCGCCTCCGTGAGTGCCTCGTCTAAATTCTCTTAGGTCATTCCCCTGATCAGTTATTTCCCCGCCAGAGAGTATGGACTTGGAACTTCTTTTTGCTTCCGGACTTAGATGCGTAGCGGACCGCCCGTTAATCTTGGCTGTTGATGACCATGAAGACAATCTAATGATGTTGCTTCATGCCCTGGATCTATTTGGGTTTTCTAGCATTAGCACCTTAAAAGGGCAAGCGGTCGTGCCGCTGGCTCAAACCTATCAGCCTGACCTAATTTTAATGGATATTGTCTTGCCCGATATGAGCGGCATAGATGTTATTCGCCGCCTCAAACAAACTGTTGAAACGGCTCACATTCCTGTGATTGCTGTTACCGCTTTGGCCAGGGCAGAGGAACGCGATCGCATCCTCCAAACAGGCTGCGAAGATTACATCTACAAACCCTATAACTTAGATGAGCTAGAGGCTATGCTTCGGCAGCATCTAAGTCGTATGGTGTCTGCTTCTTGAGTTTTGCTTTAGCAGAAGGTTCTCGGACTTGAGGTTCTGCCTCTAGAATGACAATCATGCCTGTTCGCCCAGTGTCCAGCTTTGCATCGCTCAACAAATCAGTCACGCTGACCCCCAACACCTCTTCGATCAGCTTAGCTAGCTGAGGTTGAAGTGCTTTATCCAGGTCAAAATGAACCTGCTCAGCCAAATCTTCTCGCCCTGCATCTGACAAAAGCTGTTCAGCCTGAGTGATTGCCTCTTCAAGCACAATCATCAATTTTTCGCCCAGAATATTGCAGGTAACTTTATCGGGCCGATGTCCAAGCTGAGTTCGATACAGCGCTTGAATTCGCTGAGAAAGAGTTCTCTCAAGCTGACCGCGAGTAGGATCAGGACTTTGCGAAGACTGCATAGATGGAAGACTTTAAGAAAGTAAGAGGATATGAGGGGATAAAACTATCTACCTGTAAGTTTAGGAATCTTCAATGTAGCTAATTTTTATTAATATTACTGCAAAAAGGCATTGGACTCCTACAGCAATACTAAATAGTTACGAGAAGCAGTAATCGATGCACGAATTTGAGCTTTTATAAGATTATCTTATTCACCATCCTATTCACACGCCAGATAGGACTGCTATATTGGGCCTGCAATGTTACTGCCGCCTTCAAGTCATTGTCCTGATTGCTGGCTCAACTGGGTGTATGAGTAATTGACTTTCGGCATAAGTTGTTGGCTTTGACATAAAACGCCGTCTTTTATCGGTTGAACTCAGACTATGCGTGTTTCCACAACTGCGCTTTACACACTGGCTGCCCTGATTGCTGGAGACTTAACTCAGCAAGCGATCGCCAAACCCGTTTCTGACACTGCTCCAAAGCATCCCGAAGCAGGCGACATCGAAAGCGCCGCCGAGTTAGTGCTGCCAAGCTCAGTCGATTCAGTCACGCCACCTGAACAACTGCAAGCGATCGCCTTTGCCGAGGCGGTCCTGACTCAGTACTCGGAAGAATATACCCGCGAACTCACTGAGGTCAGTGATTTAGAAGCAGAAGAGATCGTAAGTGTTGCGATCGCCCCAGACGACGTTGGCGCTGCGGAAATTAGCACTGCGGAAATCAATATTGCCGCAGTTAATATTCTTGCAACGATGCCTGCTCCTGAAATGACAGGCGTTACTTTTAGCAATTACTATGAGTCGGTCGTTGCGCCACCGGAAGCGATCGCCCGACCAGAACGACTGCCATCGGAGCCAAAAGTATCGGAGCCAAAATTCATTGAGGCGATCGCCACTCCAGAATTCTTTATGCCAGAGCAATCTGAACGGTTGCTCAATGACTTGGAAACTCCAGTTAACGTGCTGCTACCCATCACACTCTCCTCTGAAGCAACTCAAACCTACGCCCTGAATTCCCTGGAGGAGGAAGAAGACCTCTGGATTCAGGCCATGATTGAATCTGAGTTTGCTCAGGAATCTACAGCAGACTGGGTTACAGCATCAGCAATGGAGTTTGAAGAAGGGGCGATCGCCTCTATTCCTGAACCATTCATTTCCTCAACATTCAGCACACTCTCCTGAAATAGCGTGAAGACATATTTCTAGCTGCGAAGTCAAAGCAAAAAAACAGAACAGGACTGACGCAAGCAGAACGCAAAATCAAAGGAGTAGAGTTAAGTTCTAGCTAGAGCAAATTTGACTAATTTACTTACAGCGTCTTGTAGCTGAATAAGCCACAGGTAGGGGCGAACGGCCGTTCGCCCCTCAAGAGATTTGTGTCTTGTGCAAGTGAAAGCTGCTTAAGTTGCAACATGGTGGCAAGATAGCTTACCTAAAACTTGGAAAAGTCAGAAAATTCCAAAATTTTGGAATTTTTTTCGCTATTTTGCGATCTTAAGGATAAGCTTATAAAAACGTTTAGCTTTAATCTATCAATGCCATCAGTAGCACAATGGAAGGCAGTTCCTTTAGGTACTTTTCCAAATCCATATAGTCGAGTTCCGTAGCAATACGGTTGAGTCCATGACTTGACCATTGATAGAAATACGCAAGATAGCGTTGTTTTATTTTGCGGTGCAGCTGGTCGTCACGGGTTCTGTGTGTCCTGGTCATACTGCATGAACAAAATATATCGCTGAACCGTCCTGTCATCTCAGTTCGGCAGCCTAATTGAGCAAAGTAGACTGGTTGGGCAAGTAGGACTTGTAGAGCAAGTCAAAATATCAGGCGTAAGCATCCGCACTTTACGAGTTGTTGAGTAATCCTCGATACATTGATATGGCTAGTAAAACCATCACCTTTCGGCTGCCAGCAGAAGTAATCGAGGTTATTGAGAGTCAGGCTAGGGCGACAGGCAGGAACCGTACTGCTATTGTCATTGAAGCTCTAGCTCAAACCTACGGACTTCACCCCCCATCCCCAGCACCCGTCACCACTGAAATTCTTCAGCAGCAGTTAGACGATCTGCAAGAGCAAGTCACAACTTTGTCACAGCAGCTTGCCGAAGCAAATCAAAAATCTGTTTCAAATGGCAATACTGCTGATCTGGTACAGATTCTTGAGCAAGCCATTCGCTCTTTTCAAACGTTTAGTATTCAACCTTCAGAAGACTTAGCGGCTGGAAACTGGCTGGCTCAAACTGCCCGAACTGCGACCGAGGCGTTGTCCGATGACTCAAGTTGGGGAAAGCAGCTTGTTGATGAGCAGCTACAGCTGATTGCTCAGCTTAAGCAACAAGCTAAGGCACTTGACCAGATTCTTGCTGCCTCTCCTGGCTTAACCTGCGTTCAAGACCGCATGGGCCGCTGTACCTACATTAATCCAGCAGGGTCGCGGATGCTGGGTTATGAGCAGGGCTATTTTCTGGGCAGAACCTTCCATGAGCTAACTCTGTCAGATGAGATGATGGATCTGCTGGTCAAAAAGAGCGAGACGATATTTACAGGGGGTCGTCCTATCAGCGGTGAGCTTGCCACATCGACCCCATCGGGAACCAAGAGCTACGAGTATGCGTTAAACCCAATTCATGGGGTTAATGGCACGATCGATGCGGTAATTTGCACGGCCCGGGAAATTACTGAACGCAAACAAGCTGAAATCGCGCTGCGGGAATCGGAAGAGAAATATCGTAATTTGTTTGAGTTGGCGAATGACTCTATTTTTATCATTGATGTATCTTCGGGCAGCATTCTGAATGCAAATCGCAATGCGGCTCGTCGGTTAGGGTACACTCGTCGCGAATTGCTGCAACTGATGTTTACAAACATTGAAACGCCAGAAGCTACTGCAAGTCGGGAAGATAAAATTGTGCCTGAGCTTCAGCGGACAGGGAATGTCATTTTTGAACATATTCTGCGACACAAGAATGGCTCGGAGCTTCCGGTTGAGATTAGCTGCCGACTGATTGAATATGGCGATCGCCTCGTCTTTCAAAGCTTTGCCAGAGACATCACCGAACGCAAACAGCTAGAAACCGCCCTGGAAGAGCGGGTCAAGCAGCGCACCGCCGAGTTGTCCCAGGTTAATGAGCTATTGCAGCAGGAAATTGAAGAACATAAACGCACTGCGGCTGCCCGTGACGAAGGCGAACAGCAGTTTAGCAATCTGGTCGAAACCATGAGTGACGGGTTTCTGATTGCGGATCACAACAACATCTATACCTACGCCAACGATCGCATCTGCCAGATGTTGGGCTATGAGCGAGATGAGATCGTGGGGCACGAAAGCTTTAGCCTGGTTTGTGAGACAGACCATGACTTACTGCAAGAGCAAATTGCCCGACGCACAAAGGGCGAACGCAGCACTTATGAAATTGCCTTTCGCCATAAAGCAGGGCATCCGGTTTACACTATTTTTTCGGCAACGCCGATGCTCAGCCCTGAGGGGCAACATCAAGGCAGCTTTGGTGTTATCACCGATATCACAGAGCGAAAGCAGGCAGAAGAGCAACTGCGAATCAGTGAAGAAGGGCTGCGGATGCTGATCCAAAATTTGCAGATTGGGGTGCTGATCCAGGGGAGCCAAACCGAAATTTTGTTCTGCAATCCGGCTGCAATGCAACTCTTAGGACTGGACAAAGAGCAGCTTTTGGGCAAAACTTCTCTAGATGATAGCTGGCAGGTTGTTTCGGCAGATGGTTCTCCCTTCCCAAAGGAAGCTTTGCCTGTGCCCAGGGCGATCGCCACTCGTCAGCCAGTCCGCAATGTTGTCGTGAGTGTGTACCGTCCCAGCCATGACGACTGGGTACAGCTTTTGGTCAACGCAGACCCACGGATTGAGACAGATGGCTCGATCAGACAGGTTTTTTGCACCATCACTGATGTTAACCACAAGGAAACTGAGTCCTGAGAGATTTCCATAAGTCCCTGGTTCCCAAGCTAAAGACTAGTAGATTTTGGCTTAATTTTGCGAACCGTTTAGAGCGTGAGCGTCTCGCTCACGCGGGCAAGATGTCCGCACTATGGTAGCCAAACTTCCGCCACTCTCTACTTGGAGCGAGTGAAGCGAATCACTCCTCCTGCTTCCGTTAGAGCGGCAAAGTAATTTCCTCGCCAACCTCACTTTCAGAGGTGACTTTAAACGCTTCAACCGAAATTTGTAACGCTTTGGCAATCGTCACCGTTTGTTGAAGCGAGTCTGACACTTGACGAGAGCGATCGGAAGTTTGCTTTGACTCTTGGGCAACATCTCGCATCAGTCCTGTGATTAGCAGAGAGGTTTGGGTTTGAGATACAGTTGCCTCTGAAATTGACTTCACCAACTGGTTAATTTGATGAGAAACCTCCACAATCTGGTTCAGGCTCACCCTGGCATCTTGTACCAGGTGAGTTCCTTCTACCACTTGTGAAGTGCTTTGCTCCATCGCCTCAACCACCTGATTGGTTTCTGCCTGAATTGTGGCAACGATTTCTTCAATGTCTCCGGTTGCTTTGGCGGATTGGGTGGCGAGTTCTCCTACCTCTTCAGCAACAATCGCAAACCCGCTTCCATCTTTCCCGGCTCGTGCAGCCTCGATTCCAGCGTTGATGGCGAGTAAGTTAGTTTGCAGAGCAATTTTTTCAATCAAAGATACAACTTTAGAAATTTGCTGAGAGGCTTCACCCAGGCGCTTAATTTTTTTGGCGGTTGAGCCGATCGTGTCTCTCAAGCTGAGAATATTTCGCACGGTTAAATCCATTGCGACTCCCCCTGCTTCAGCAGTTGCCGAGGCCTGGTCAGAGACTTCTGCGGCCTGACGAGCGCTCTCCGCCACCGCCCGAATCGAGTGGGTCATTTGCTCAACCGAGTTTAAGGTGTAGGACATTTCTTCGGCTTGCTGAAGGGCAGAGTCTGCAAGCTGGCGAATTGATCCTTCGCTTTCGGCGATCGCCTCACTCACCTCAAACGTAGACCGTTTCACCTGCGTCACGATCTGGCGCAAACTTTCCACAATGGAGTTAAAAAAGTCTGCAACCGTGCCGATTTCACCCGTTGTCACCTCTGCCCGAATGGTCAAGTCGCCCTGTGCTGCTGTCTCAACCTGACTGAGCAAGTAAATTAGACTTTCCTGAAGCTCTTCCCGCTGCTGGCGCTGTTCTCTGGCCAGATTTTCTGCTTGCTGACGTGCCCGGTGCAGTTCTTCTAGAAAGCCGACGCGATCGAGAGCTAGCCCCACCTGGGAGGCGACCTGCTTAAAAAATACGAGATCTGCCTCTTGCCAATTGCGCGGAGCAGAACATTGATGCGTCACCAGCAACCCGTGCAGCCGATTGTAAGCCAGGATGGGCGCAACCAGATTAGCTTTAACCTCAAAGGGTTCTAATTGCCCCAGATAGCAGTCGCTCAAGCCTGCCTCGTAAATATTGGCGGTTGCTTGAACCCGACCTGCCAGATATTTGCCGATGTATTTCTCAGCAAAACAAGGATCGGCGATGTTGGCACCCAACGCTCTAGGAAACCCCCGGTTGACAGACTCTGCCACAATTTGCCCTTGCCAGGTTTCGTCAAATAAATAGACAACCACCGATCGGTTTTTAGGCTTTCTCGTACCCCTGTCGTCGCAATTTTATAGACTTCTCCAACATGGGCGGCCGTGCTAATCGCAGAAGTGATTTCGCTTAGCTTTTGAGTACGATAGAGGGCCAAGTCCTTTTGAGCAAGATAGTTCATCCGGTCAAGGGCAACTCCAACCTGACTGGCAACTTGCTTGAAGAAGGTAATCTCTGGCTCTTGCCACGCCCGCGCTGTCGAGCATTGGTGAGTCACGAGTAACCCGTGCAGCTTGTCGTAAGCCAGAATGGGCGCAACTAAGTTTGCTTTTACGGCAAAAGGCTCTAGCTGCCCCAAATAGCAGTCGCTCAATCCAGCTTCGTAAATGTTGTTGGTTGCTTTAACGCGCCCCGCCAGGTACTTGTCGATGTACTGATCGGCAAAGCAGGGGTCGGCAATGTTAGCGCCTAACGCTTCAGGAAAGCCTGCCCCAACCGTTTCGGCAACAACCGCTCCCTGCCACTTTTCGTTGAAGAGGTAAACTAAAGCTCGATCGGTTTTTAGGGCTTCTCGCACACCCGCGATCGCACATTGGTAAATTTCTCCGATGCTATCTGCATTGCGATCGCCCCAGTAATTTCACTAAGCTGCTGATTTCGCAAGATTAGCGCCATCTTTTTG
>JAAUTN010000227.1 GCA_012031415.1 Leptolyngbyaceae cyanobacterium SM1_4_3
GCTAACAAGCGCTTAAAGCCCTGACGATAACTTGTCTAGCCAACCAGAAGGAACACCCGCTTGATTAGGGCGAGAGGTAAGCAAGCGCTGTAGTTGAGGAAGCTATAGAAGCCACGCCGCAGTCCATTGTTGATTACACCCACCAGTGGATTGTTGCAAAACCCTGCGGTAAAATAGCCGCCTGCACTCAGCCGCTCTGCTAAAGTTGTGAACTGTTGAGGCAGCACCGAGTAAGACTGCAACACCTGATGAGCAGAAGGATACAGCCCCGTAAACATCGAAGCATGGGAAGGAACCGTCCACTGAGCAGCGGCAACTGCGCTCTTAAACAGGGTCGCGTCAGCGGCAAAGGCATCTAGATGAGGCGAGGTTTTCAGAGGATAGCCATAACAGGAGAGGCGATCGGCTCGTTGGGTATCGAGTACCAAAAATACGATATCGGGACGCTTTGTTGACATAACCTACCTTTGACCTACTTTCCCCATTCTGCCTCTGAATCTTGCCTCTGACTTCCCGCTAGCAGCAGGTATCTTTAACTTGAGAACTGTAAAATAGGCAAAGCAAAACCTGTTCCATCAAACCTTATGCCTTCGCTCCAATTGCCGCTAAACCCAAAACCACTCCTTCAAACAGGTTTCTGCCGTCTGTGTTGCCTAGCATGGGGTCGGAGGCTCTTTCGGGATGGGGCATCATGCCCAGGACGTTGCCCTGGCGGTTGCAGATGCCAGCGATGTTGTTGAGGGAGCCGTTGGGATTGGCGGTTGCGGTCGCTACGCCGAAAGTATCACAATAGCGAAATAGTACCTGTCCGTTGTCTTCTAACGATGCCAGAGTGTTTGCGTCGGCGTAGTAGCAGCCTTCACCGTGAGCGATCGGTAGGGTAATGATTTGTCCTTTTTGATATTCCTGTGTCCAGGGGAGGTCGGTGCGTTCGACTTTGAGGGAGATGCGATCGCACACAAAATGCAAATCCCGATTTCGCATTAGCGCTCCGGGCAGCAGTCCGGCTTCGGTCAATACCTGAAAGCCATTGCAGATGCCTAGAACCAGTTTGCCCTGTTGGGCATGACGCACAGTGGCTTGCAGGGCGGGAGAGAAACGGGCGATCGCCCCACAGCGCAAATAGTCACCATAGCTAAAGCCACCCGGAATGATGATTACGTCCAGGTCTGAAAGATCGCTTTCCTCGTGCCACACCATGCGGGTTGGCTGATTCAGCAAATCCCGCACGACCATTGCTACGTCTCGGTCACAGTTAGAGCCGGGAAAAACAATTACGCCAAGTTTCATACATTCTTCGCCCCTGCCGTTTCTAGTAGCTCAAACTGATAATTTTCAATCACTGGATTTGCCAGCAGTTGGTCACACATTCGATCAAGCTGCTGTTTGGCGGCGGCTTCGTCATCGGCAGTCAGGGTTAGCTCAACATATTTCCCGATTCTGACGCGTTCAACGTTGTCGTAGCCTAAGTGCTTTAGTCCTGATTGGACTGCCGTACCCGCCGGATCGAGAACCGAAGGGCGAAGCGTCACGTAAATTCGAGCCTGATAAGTTTGAGTCACAGCTTTGTTGAGAGAAACTTTGAGGAACTGGCACTGACCCAGGAGGCAAGATTTTCGGCTTCTCGAAGAAGTCGCAGATCTGAGCGCTGCATCTTCATTTCAATGCCATTCATCTTAGGGCTTGACGACGACAGTTGTACCTACTGCAACCTGAGCATACATTGCCTCAATGTCTTCATTAAACATTCGTACACAGCCATGCGAAACTGCCTGTCCGATGCCGTCTTCCTGGTTTGTGCCGTGAAACCCAACTTGGCCCATATTGTCTGACCAAAAGCCAATCCAGCGAGAGCCGAGCGGGTTATCCTCACCGGGAAGAACAACGGCTTGCGTAATCGGATGCTGCCACTTGGGGTTGCGCTCCATATCTGTCACCTTAAAGGTGCCCGTTGGCGTTTCCCAGCCTGCTTGACCCACCGCTACCGGGTAGGTTGCTTGCAGCTTGTCCTGTTTATAGACCAAAACTTCTCGATCGCTCAAATCAATCACCAAACGAACCGTCCTTGCCGCTGCTGTTGAAATGTTTGCATGAGTCGCAAGCAGCCTTGTCTGGGATTGAGAATCAGGAAAAAGTCTAAAGCTCAATGCAGGCGAACCGGTTTGCCACTGCGCCGCAATTAGCAAACCTGCGGTGGCAAAGCTGAGAAACATAAAGCTGCGCGAAAGGAGTTCGTTCCTTGCCATCACCTTATCTGGGCTGGGTTTTACCCTTACCTACTAGGTTGCCTCAAAAAATAGGATTTTGGCAAAGGTTAAGGCTCAGTCTACGGGCTGAACCATTGCTCTAAAACCACTCCTGTTTAGCATTTGGGCAGTTTCGTCGGCGTGGGAGCGATCGCCAAACGCCCCGCCTGCATCATTGTTCGACCATTGGCATAGGTGCGGAACGCCCTGGAATAACCGATCGCACCTCTGCCTGCAAACTCTCACTGTCAGCCTCGACCAAAACCCGATAGCGCACAAAGGCCGTCCCGCCGCTGTAGCTGCCACTGCCCAAACTGCTGGTGCGATTGTAAGAACTGTTTGCTACAGACACGGTTGGTAAACTGCCAATGTTGCCAACCGGAATATTTCCACTGGGAACGGGTAACAGATTCGCAGAACGCACTGGATTCGCTGTTCTGGGAGCTACAGGAGTCTGGCTAGAAGCAGTCGGTGTAACGCTAGCTGGAGGAGGAACGGGAATCTCAATCGGGGTAAACTCGGTCGCAGCCGAAGTGCGGCTTGAAGGGGCACCGGGCGATCGCTCCGGCGTTTGCCTAACCACAATTTCCCGCGTTGGCTGCGCCGCTAAAGCAGGTGTAGCACTGCTGGAAGTTGGCGGCGGCACGGGAATCTCAACTGCCGCCGCTGCATCACTGGGAGAAATAGTCACGTTCGGGCGGGTTGCGGCTGGTGCAGGAGCGAAAGTTTGGGTTGAAGTGACCGAAGACTGGGAGTTTGGAGGTCGAGAAACTGGGGGTTGAGAAACTGGGGGTTGGGAAACTGGGGGTTGGGAAACTGGGGGTCGAGCGGGAGTTGCTTCTGGAGCAGCTTCTAGATTGGGTAAAGCTGAAAAGCCCGCCTCTGAGCTAGAAGGAGTCGTTGGGCGAGCGGCAGCGGGTGAGGGTGCAGGTTGGCTCACCGGAGCGGCGGTCGCCGGAGTCGTAGTGGATGGAGTGGCAGATGGGGTTGCAGACGGTGCTGGGAGTTGCTGGGCAACGGGAGCAGGGCGGCTAGGCGAGACAGTCGCAACGCCAGTCAAATCAATTCGTCCGGTGGTGCGATCGCCCTCCATCTGATTGCCAAACGCCGGAATCACCTGACTGGTGGCGCTAGCATTCACATCCTGTCTGGCGTTGTTGCGAAATTGGTTGTTACCCGGTTCAGTTGCGGTGCCTAAGTCGGGGAAGGATTGGGCGATCGCCACCAGCCCATCTCGCCGATTGTCCTCAATCACGTTCTCTCGCAAAATTGGACGGGCATTTTCCTGCACTACCACGCCATCCTGGTTCTGGCGAATTTGATTGCCCACAATCAGCGGCGCAGCACTTTCCGTGACGTTAATGCCAAATCCGGTTCGCTCAAACACGTTTTCCCGAATTTCTGGACGAGAACTGCCATAAACGGTGATGCCATTCGCCCCATTCTGAATAAAAGAATTGCCGCGAATCACCGGGGCGCTATTTCCCGTCACCGAAATTCCGTCGTGACTGCTGCCTGTAAACGTATTGTTGTTCACCATTAAGCTGCTTGACTCAATCCACAGTCCATAGCCGCGAGGATTGGGATTTGTCACCGTCACGCCTGTCAAGGTTGCTTCGTCTTCGCCCAAAACGGTCACATTTTGACTGGCAGAAGTCGGGCTGAGGAACGTTCCTCCTCCCCGAATGACGATTCCGCGTCCCCTTGCCCCCGGTTCTCCCTGAATGGTTACACCCGATGTCAGCACGAGTGGAAAGGTTTCTCCCGATTCCGCGCTGTAAGTCCCCGGTGCCAACAAAATCACGGTGTTAGGCTGGGCATTCTGAAGCGCCTGAGTAATCGTTCGCAAGGCATTTTGCTGACTGCCGCCGCTGTTGCTGTCGTTGCCCAATGTTGGATTGACAAACAGCAGATTGGTTGAGCTTGGAGCGGAGGCTTGAGCCATTTCAATTGAGTTTGATTGAGTTTGGGGAATGGTTTGGGCTTGAGTGGTGAGGGGAGCGATCGCACTACCCACGCCAACTACAACTGCGGCAACCCACCCAAACTGCATTAGCAATCGAACGGGCAATACTTTCGATACGCTAAAGCACACACCTTGTAAATTGGGGCAATAAACGACGCTCATTAACTGTCCTCCTGACACCAAGCACCATTAGCACCACAACAAACGGCAGAATTACCATCTGATCACGGTTGCAACAGTTTTAATACATTCAGCGCTAATGAGCTAGAGTTTTTTTATAACTTTTTGGTAACAACCCAACCTATCAGTCTTGGGACTTTGTAATCCTTCCTCGAAGCGTTTATTTCCGGCAAAACCAGGCTCTATAATAAACTTGTACTAACGCGAAGTAGTCTTTGCTTGAATAGTCATGCTGATCCAGTTTCGGTTCCATCCAGAAAAAGCGGTTGAAGCCGCAGCGATATTCTTAAAACTGCACGGTAAGCCAATGAAGTATTTAGGCTTACTTAAAATGCTTCATATCGCTGATCGGATGGCATTGGAACGCTTAGAACAACCCATCACTGGCGATCATTATGTGTCAATGGACTATGGCCCAGTTTTGAGTGGCGTTTATGATCTGGTCAAAGGCACGCCAGTTGACAACGCACTGCCGCTTTGGGCTAAGTTTATTTCTTCTCGTCATGAAAATCAGGTGACGCTGTTAGCTGATCCGGGTGATGATGACCTTTCCGAGGCAGAGGAAGAAATCATTCAGCAGGTTTATCAAACTTTTGGGCAGTTTGATCCGTTCCATGTTGCTGAATGGACTCATGACCTGCCTGAGTGGAAAGATCCGCATGGTTCCGCTATTCCAATCTCGGTAGAAGATATTCTTAAAAACGTTGGAAAAAGTGATGTAGAAATAGCGGAAATTCAGCAAGAAGCCATTCGAGAAGCTTACCTAGACAAAGTTTTGGATGGCTAGCCTCAGCATTAACTTAGGAGATGCATTTTTGCTGGATACACCTCCTAATGGGAAACATCTGTACATTGCGATCGCCCCAATTTCTAACAGCGAATATTTGTTCGTTAACGTCACCACCCGTAGACCAAATTCTGAAACAACCTGCATTCTCCTACCTGGTTCCGATGTACCCAGCTTTATTGTGCGGGAGTCGGTCATTGCTTACCAATTCCAGACCTGGTTGCCCATCACATCGATTGTAGATTCCATTCGGCTGTTAGGATAAATAATTAACAGGAATGTTGTGATGGGTGAAACACATAGCCAGCAAAGGCTCTCGGAGTCTGCGATCTACCGAATTTTAGATGCCAACTTAGACCGCGCCCGCGAAGGCTTGAGAATCGTCGAAGAGTGGTGTCGGTTTGGGTTAAACAGCGCTAAATTTACCGATGAGTGTAAGCATCTGCGGCAAGAGCTAGCCCGCTGGCATAGCTTTGAACTTCGCACGGCGCGAGATACGCCCGGCGATCCAGGGACAGAACTAACCCACCCGCAAGAAGAACAGCGCTCTAGCTTACGCGATGTGCTGGTCGCCAACTTTTGTCGCATCCAGGAAGCACTGCGCGTGCTGGAGGAATACGGCAAGGTCTACCATTCTGATATGTCAGCCGCCTGTAAGCAGATTCGCTATCGGGTTTACACCCTAGAAAGTGACTTAATGGGGCATCAGCGGCACCAGAAGTTGAGGCGATCGCACCTCTATCTCGTCACTTCCCCCGCTGACAATCTTTTCTCAGTCGTCGAAGCAGCACTTCAGGGTGGGCTAACCCTGGTGCAGTACCGCGACAAAACTGCCGACGACACCACCCGCATTCACACGGGTGAGAAGCTAAAGCAAATCTGTCATCGCTATGATGCGCTGTTCATCATGAATGACCGGGTTGATCTAGCTTTAGCAGTTGACGCAGACGGAGTGCATTTGGGACAGCAAGACATTCCTATTTCGCTAGCCCGACAAATTTTAGGGCCACAGCGACTCGTCGGGCGCTCTACCACCAACCCAGATGAACTGCATCGGGCACTGCGAGAAGGCGCAGACTACGTTGGCGTTGGGCCAGTCTACGAAACACCCACTAAAGCAGGTAAAGCAGCGGCGGGGCTGGAGTACGTTCGCTATGCGGCTGAACAGGCTCGAATTCCCTGGTTTGCGATCGGCGGCATTGATACCGACAACTTGAATGAAGTGCTGACTGCCCACGCAGAGCGGGTCGCCGTCGTTCGCTCCATCATGCAGGCAGAGCAGCCTACGTTAATCACCCAATACTTTGTCTCCCAGTTAGCCCGAATCCAAACCATTCGAGAAAGCGATGTCCGTAGTCATATGGGTTTATGAGAACCAAAATCTTGTCAATATAGATAAACATAGATAAACTTGTAGGAGTACGGCATTGGCAAACCCTATGTGTCGCTCACTACCGCTTCTTGTCCAAATGCTGCGCCCTTACAAGGTATTTGCATTTCTAAAAGCTAATTTATAAAAAGAAACGAAAGCACGATTAGGATAGGCTTGGGCAGATCTTAGGCTAGGTCTAGCTGACACGACCGATGCTTCAGCAACCAGCTGTTTAAGATTTAGTTTATGAATTAGCTATTAAATCTAGCAGCTTCAAGCTGCTGGTAGATCATTATTTGAGCTAACCAGTCAATCTCACTCGTAGCTGGCTGATCTGCTGAAGTAAACGTCAATTTATATTCTTCTTCTCGGTAGTTAGAAGCTTTTTTTTCATGCTTCTTTACTGCAAGATAATAAGGGAATAAACGACTAATCAAAAACGGATTAATCTGTTGTGAAAAGTATGTATAAGCCTTTTCCGCTGAAATAGGAAAAGGAGCAAAGTGCTGATCAACGAACCAATTCATGTACTCAAGAACTTCTGTAAGTATATTGCTAGAAACAGACGTTTTGAAGATAACGAGATTGCAGACCTTATCAAAAATATTTTCAAGAAAAACAGCATTATATTCAGAAAAACAAGCAAGGCTTCGCTCTCGTTCTGGAAGCCAAGGCAAACCACCATTTGCCGCTAAAATAAGATGCACCATGTCATGAGAAGGATCTGTAGGCGGTAATCCTTGTCCTTTAAAGAAAATGTCGTCACAAGCATATAATTGCTTAGTAGGACTCCAATGAAATCTCAGGCTTTTAACCTTTGATTGACTTGCATCAACAAATTGAAAGCTTTGACTTAAGTCCTCGTAAACTCCACGCCTTCTCTTTGCCTCACTTAACGCTTCAGCAGCGCAAACGCTTTGTTGATCACGTTTTTGGTGAGAAACATTATCTGCATGGCTTCGATAATGATAGAGCGGCTTCGCTAGATGAACAAAATCTGTTATTTCTGAAAGCTTCAAACACAAATCATAATCTACTGCATATTCTAAAGATTCATCAATTCCACCAATCTGTTCAAAAGCCTCCTTGCGAAACAGTCGGAAGTGGAAAGTCATGAAGTTCTCTAAAAGCTTTTCTTTAGAATAAGGGATAGTACAACGTCCTCCGTACTTCCTCTCTCGACCACGCTCATCAATAACAATGTAGTCTGTGTAAACAAGTCCAAACTCTGAGTGGGTTTCTAACACCAACTTGGTTTCCTCTAGCGTTGTAGGAACCAAAAGATCATCGCTGTCAATACAGCCAATGTAAGACCCACTAGCTTGAGCAACTGCTGCATTGAAGGAAGCAGCGATACCCTGATGCTTTTCAGATATAACTCTCACCCTTGAATCATGTCGAGCGTAACCTAAAGCAATATCCAACGAGGCATCCTCCGAGCCATCATTCCAAATCATCAACTCAAAATTTTGCAAAGTTTGCGATAAAACGCTTTGAATAGCTTCGCTTAAATAGCGTTCACCATTATACACAGGCATGATAAGTGAGACATTAGCTTCCATCCTATCTATTCCTTAAACAATCTAATCCACACCGTTATTGCTATCCTGATTTCCACTAATGATAAGTTGCGAGGAAGAATTAAACATGTAATCAAACGACTCAACTACTTGGCCGGACGAATTTTTAATAACCAACAAAGATGGAACTTCAAGAACTACATCTTCGTGAAGTAGCTCTTCATTCTCGCTAGGATATGGAAAAAGCTGAAAACTGTTACGATCCAGACTCTCTTGAATCCTCCTAACAAGAATCTGCTCTGAGTCATCTAGATCATCAAGTGACGAACAATAACAGCAGTTATTGGGGCACGGTGGTGGCGGTGGTGGCGGTGGTGGCGGTGGTGGCGGTGGCACATTGGAACTAGTAACCGTCATAGAGAGAGTGCTTGTCTGCAATACTGCATAGGGTGAAGACTGACTTTGTGCATAAGCAGCAGGATCTTCTCTATTGCTAGCTTCATAAAGTAGGAAAAGAGCAAGGATAGAGCCAGGAATCGCAAGAAGCCAAGACAGTCGCTTCATAAAAATCTCCTATTTAAGAATTGGAATAGATGCTGTGAAAGTCATACCGTGCTATTCGGACAAAAGCGTTACAGAAGCTTGTACACGCTTATTTGTAATGATATATTGCAGGCATCCCTATCGATTTGTTGACAGGTAGCACCTTAAATGGTACATGAACTCTTTGATCTTGAATACTGGAAAACCGTCTTCCCAGTCAATCGTCTGCATGAAACTTTTCCCGAATACCCTTACTGGGATGCTCTAGGAGATTGGGATGTTACCAGCCCATTTCATCTAGTTGTCAATGAATACTTAAAGGAACAGAATCCAATCCATGAACAAAAAGGGGAAGGGACTCCAGTCGATATATTTGTTTGGGCATATGGGGAACCAGGTAAACGTGAGGTAACAAAGATGGGAGGACTTCCCTACTTCCCTAAGTCTCGCCCTTGGCCTCGGTCCGCTAAGGGCGAGACTTTAGAATTTTTGGCTCAAATTTGCTTCAAGGATTCACTTGATATCTGTGGATCACTGCCTGGAGATGTACTAGTTATTTTTGCAAAGCCTGATCAGAGAATCTACGTCTCTTCCGCATTTGATGGCGATCCCTCCGTATTTCACTTTGAATGGGTTTCAATTGGCGACTTTCCGCTCGTACTATCAACCGATCTTCCTCCTTCCAAGTTGAATGTTTTCCCTTGCTACGGAGTAATTTATCGAACTACTGAGCCAATTGCAGGAACCAAAATCGGGGGAACTCCTTCGTGGATTCAAGAAGAGGTTCCAGTTCCAGGTCGTTTCCTATTCCAAATCCATTCTCTAGCACCAGAGAGCTTGTTACCTTATCCTTTTATCAATGTTCCCTCACGACCAGTTCTTCCGAACATAGAACAACTTGAAGTCTACGATCCGTGGCATGTTCTTGGACTTCCTGTAGGTTGGGGAGATTTAGGGCAGGTCTATTTCTTTCTGGAGGGATACAAGTTTTACTGGGTTGCCCAATGTTCATGATTAGGAATACGTAGCCTATTTGCTTGTTCCAGTGAAAGCCGTAAAAAATATCTACTGTCTTTAGTCTCTATGCAGATATTAGAACCACATGACCAAGGAGAATTCCAAGTATCAAAATCAAACCGTAAATCTGGAGATAATTCATTCTCTTGACGCACGTCTCTCGCCTCCTGTAACAACCTTCTTTCGCTCTCTTCAAACGCTTCTAAGCAAATTGAACCTCCTAAAATTTCACTTGAGCAAGCTGCACCAATCTCCCTTAACCCTGCATCTGAGAAGACTTGAGCGCTGGATTGCAATTGAAAGACTAGAGCCATCCATATGATATTCACACTCAGGAATACGCATTTCATTCCCAACTTCCTCATTGCCTCTAAATAGCCAACTTTCACAGTATTTCTAATTCGATAAATCGAACAGAATTAAAACCGAACAGGATTAAAAGATCCTGATACACCTCTTCTTCCCCACCAATTAGTGAATAATCTATGGTTGGGATCGGGAAGTAATACACCATTTATTTGTGCATTCCAATCTCCGCCCCATTCTAAAGGCTTAATATGATGCGCTTGAAAAGGAGATTGAGGTAAGGGATAACTTCTATTTGTATAGAAGCTTATCAAATCTGTCCTAAACCTCCGCCGTAGTGTAGAAGTTGATATAGGTGGGCATGATGGACTACCAGGACATGCTGGGTATGGTACTAGTGGGAAAGGGACTGCACCTGCACGAAGATTTGAAAAACGAGGCGACTGTACAACAGGATAGGCTGCACCTGCATCATTGTATACCCATGTATCCATCCCAACTTGGGTTAATCTAAGCCCAGCAGCAGGTCGATCGGTACTTACTGCCCTACCATCAGTAGTTATCGTATCAAGGTGTAAAATAACTCTAAGATATTGAGTCCTACTAATATTTTGTACAAATCTCTGAGGACTAGCACAGTTTACGCTTGAGCAAGATACGGGAATTTCACGAATGAGCCTCCACACATTTGGATCTGCAGGATCTGCGGTGTTGGGATTATTAAGTACGTGTGACTGATACACTTTAACTCGAATATTCGTGAGTACTCCTACGGTACATACGGCGGTTGCAACTATATCAGCATCTCCCACATTCCTTTGAGATAAGTTGGCATTACCACCACAAGCTGATGTGACTCTTGTTGATGATGATAGTGCTGCTTTTTGAGTGAAACTCGTGAATGGCTCTACAACCAGTAGTAAGCAAGCAAAAGAAACACCGACAACAGACTTAACAAAAGAGTTCATAGCTGAAACCTTCATCCTTTTACTCTTTCAGACGATAGTTGAAATTGTCGAAAAGGCACTCCTTGTGAAGAAGCCATTGACAGATTCTCCTCAGAAGACTTGGAAACATCTCACAGTAGAATCCCCGGAGCAAACAATTCTGCCTGACTTAGAGGTAAAAACAGTTCCTCTCCATGATCCATTCTCTTAGAATAAGCTGTAGAAAAATCATCTATAAAGATTGCCACATATTGTCTTCAAGAGCAACGGCTTCACCTATCAAATCGCTTCCTTTCTCTAGTCATTGAAGAGAATCTTTGGCAGCAAGATACCCAAAACGAGAGTGAACTGAATCCTCAGGAAGTACATCAATTCAAACATATATTAGAACTTCATTTATTAATCACTCTAAAATGCAGTTTAACGTTGAACAGAATATCAATCATTAGACTTCTTCAAGAATAAGGGGGATATGGCACTCTAGAGAGAGTCGGGTTGCTTATCGAGTCATGAATCACGCCTACTTTAATCGCATTCTCCATCTGCTTCAACAACGCCCTAAACAGGGAAA
>JAAUTN010000228.1 GCA_012031415.1 Leptolyngbyaceae cyanobacterium SM1_4_3
CACCCCCTCCCCCATCGCCGAACCCGAACTCCCCGGCGGTCAAGTCGATCTCGCCTCGGTATTTTATGTGGAACGGGAGCCAATTGAAGCGGACTGCTATGAGCGATCGCCCGTCCTGGTGCCCTGATCCGCATCAAAGCGCCCAGGCAAATGGGCAAAACCTCCCTGCTGTCCCGCATTTTGCAGCAGGCAAAGGAACTGGACTACCTCACCGTACCGCTCAGCTTTCAGCTTGCCGACACCGCCGTTTTTGCCGACTTGGATAAGTTTTTGCGCTGGTTTTGCGCCAGCGTCGGACGCAGACTGCGACTGCCCAACCGCCTGAATGACTACTGGGACGAGATCTTTGGCAGCAAAGACAACTGCACCGCCTACTTTGAGGAATATCTGCTGAGCGAAATCGACAGTCCGCTGACGCTAGGGTTAGACGAAGTGGACTGTGTATTTCAGCATCCTGAAATCGCCGCTGACTTTTTTGGGCTGCTGCGGGCATGGCACGAAGAGGCTAAAAGTCGCGATCTGTGGAAGAAACTGCGGCTGGTCGTGGTGCATTCCACCGAAGTTTACATTCCGCTCAACATCAATCAGTCGCCCTTTAACGTCGGCTTGCCGATTGAGCTACCCGAATTACGCCCACACAGGTGCTTAATCTGGCACAGCGGCACGGGCTGAACTGGAGCCTCGACCAGGTTGAGCAACTGATGAACATGGTCGGCGGACACCCTTACCTGGTTCGTGTGGCGCTCTACCAAATTGCGCGAGGAGAAACCTCCCTCACCGCACTGCTCCAGTCTGCCCCTACCGAAGCCGGACTCTATGGCGACCACCTGCGTCGCCACCTGTGGAACCTGGAACAGCGCCCCGAATTAGCAAAAGCGGTGAAAGTGGCGATCGCCTCCCCTGACCCCGTTCGCCTGGAATCGGTGCAAGCCTTTCAACTGCACAGCATGGGCTTGGTTCACCTGAGAGGAAATGATGTGTTGCCCCGGTGTGATTTGTATCGGCGGTACTTTGGCGATCGCCTGCGAAGTCGGTAGGGGGGGTGTAGAGGGGTTACACTCGTTGCCAAGCTCCAGCTTGGCAATGCATGGAGGAAGCTCTGGCTTCCCTGAGCGATCGCCCCGTCGCTTACCCATTCGGAAGCTGGAGCTTCCAGAACGCCATTACCAAGCTGGAGCTTGATAACGAGGCTGAACCTACGCCTCTTCTTTAAATTCTGTAAGTTCAATTCTGGTGGAACCGACATAATTTAGGAAAATCAAAGACACAAAAACGATGGTGCAAACCCTTCCAGCCAAAGAGATTACCCTAGCTCAATTGAATGCGACCTTTGAGCTAGACCGCGTAGATGATGAGCAGTTTTTTACCGAGTGGCAGGCGCATTCGGTGGAGCTAACCGACTTAGAAAAGCAGACTTTAGATGAGGTAAAAGCGAACTACATTCACCTATCTGAATATCCTCTGCTGGAATCTCTGGTGAAGCTGGTAGTGCTATCGCCCTTGCTCAAAATTGCAGGATTCTACCGTCCGCCTTTTTACATCGGGGTTGGAAAAAGAAATTGAACTCTTATCTGAAGACGAAGGCACCCTTGTGCGAGGGCGAATCGACGTTCTTATCTTTCAACCTCAGTTCTGGATACTCGTGATTGAGGCAAAAAGAACGCAGTATTCCCTGGATGCCGCCATTCCCCAAGCATTGCTGTATATGCTGGCGAACCCCGAGGTTGAGCGACCCGCATTTGGATTCGTCACCAACGGTAGAGAGTTTCAGTTTATTAAGCTCGTCAACCAGGATATTCCCAGATATGCTCTGTCTTACACCCTATCCCTGAATCGAGGGAATGACCTTTATGCAGTTGCCAGCGGTTTAAAACATCTGGCTCAACTGGCGGGGGGGAGGTGGGAGTAGAAATGTAGGTTGGGTGCAGCAAGGCGAAAAAGAAATTAATACCCAATCCGTCTGTAGAGTAGCGGTAGCGGTAGGGCGAAGCATTCGGTTACAATCCTTGCCACTGAAGCACAATTCTTTTGCCGAATGCTTCGCCCGTACACCCAATACTGCTACTTTCCGAAACGGATTCTGTATGAACTCTTATCCGAAGACGAAGTCACCCTTGTGCAAGTCCGCATGAAAGACACCAGAGGCAGAGCCTCTAAAACAGCATTACAAGGCAGAGCCTTGTAACGAGAACGCCCCCTTCCGTCCTCATCCCTCATCCCTTATCCCTCATCCCTCCTATGCCCTCCTCCTACGAATACCAAGTTGGCGGCAGTCTTCCCGCAGATGCACCGACCTATGTCACCCGACAGGCAGACTGGGACTTGTGTGACGGCTTAAAGGCAAGTGAGTTTTGCTATGTGTTGAACTCACGGCAGATGGGTAAGTCGAGCCTGCGGGTGCAGACGATGAAGCGGCTCCAGGCAGACGGGCTGAAGTGTGCGGCGATCGACATTACGGCGATCGGGGGGCAGGATGTAACCCCGCACCAGTGGTATGCGGGCGTGATTCGCAATCTGGTGAGAAGTTTTGAGTTGACGCAGAAGATAGATTTGCGGAACTGGCTGCGAGAGCGCGAATTTCTCACGCCCGTGCAGCGGTTGGGTGAGTTTGTCGAGGAGGTGCTGCTGGTGGAGGTGCCGCAGCAGATTGTGATTTTTGTAGACGAGATTGATAGCGTCCTCAGCCTGAAGTTTCCGATTGACGATTTCTTTGCCTTTATTCGCTCTTGCTATAACCGTCGGGTCGATCAGCCCGTCTACAAGCGGCTGGTGTTTGCGCTGATGGGGGTGGCGACTCCCTCTGACCTGATCCGCGACAAGAGCCGCACGCCTTTTAACATTGGGCGGGCGATCGCCCTCTCCGGTTTCCAGCTACAGGAAGCGATGCCACTAATTCGGGGATTAGAGCAGAAGACCAGTAACCCCGAAGCGTTGCTCAGCGCTATGCTCGACTGGACGGGTGGACAGCCGTTTCTCACCCAAAAGCTGTGTAAGTTTGCCCTGAATCGTCCTGACCCGATCGCCCCTGGCACTGAGTCCGCCTGGGTAGAGGCGCTGGTGCGATCGCACGTGATCGAAAACTGGGAATCGCAGGACGAACCGGAGCATCTAAGAACCATTCGCGATCGCATCCTCCGGGATCAACGCCGTGCCAGTCGGCTGCTGGGTCTGCACCAGCAAATTTTGCAGCAGGGCGAACTGGACGCAGACGACAGCCCCGACCAGCTAGAGCTACGCCTCACCGGGATGGCCTATGAACACCAGGGCAAGCTCAAGGTCTATAACCGCATCTACGCCACCGTGTTTGACCTGGGCTGGACGGAAAAGGAACTGGGGCATCTGCGGCCCTATGGGGAGGCGATCGCCGCTTGGCTTGCCAGTGACCAACAGGACGAATTGCGCCTTTTGCGGGGACAGGCGCTACTGGACGCTCAGCGCTTGGCTGCCGACAAAAACCTTAGCCAGCAAGATTACCTCTTCCTCACCGCTGGACGTGAACGAGATATGCGAGGGATGGAACTTGCTCTAGGAGCAGAAAAACAGGCAAATCAAATCTTAGCGGAGGCACAACGAAAAGCTAAACAACAAATTCAGATTGGCTCTGCTGTGTTGGGAATAACCTTAATTGCTGCTATCGCCATTGGGATTGGAGCCAGCCGCGCAGTTGAAAAGGCGAATCAGAGTAGACGAAATGCCGAAGTCAGAGTAGAAGCAGCAGATTCCAGAGTGCAACAGGCAGAGGCAGAGGCGATCGCAATTTTGAGAATGGGTAACAATCTACTGTAATGGAATAAATCTACGGTTAGTCGGTCGGCGAACTGTACTTTTATCTCGATCTGGTTTATCATCATTCATCAAGCGGTTGGCTGCGATCGATCAGCCGCCCTACTCTAGATTTTTGCCCATGAGTCTCACTATGCTTAGCCCTGGCTTAACTGTTGAACCGACTTATCAGGCTTTTGGTCGTCGGGTTCAACTGCCGATGCCAGCCGACCAGCTTTGGCAGATTTACAGCGGAGTGGTGCGGACAACCACCTGGACTGAGGAAGGCGCTATGGTGACGCTGGGGCTTTGGAGTGTAGGCGATGTGTTGGGTCGTCCGCTTTCGAGTGCTAATCCACATCAGGCAGAATGCCTTACAGAAGTGACGGCAACGATGCTGCCGCGTGAGGAATGGCATTGTGTTACGGATGCATTAATTCGTCACATTCGTTATTCCGAGGAGTTGCTAGAAATTCTGCATTGCCCGCAGGTGGAGGCTTCCCTGCTGAGAGTATTGAATTGGCTGGCACAGCGGTTTGGGCAGGAAAGTAAGTTTGGACGACGAATTGAGCTACGCCTGACTCATCAGGAGCTTGCTGAACTGATTGGCTCGACTCGCGTGACGGTGACTCGGCTGCTGAGCAGCTTTGAGCGGCGAGGGCTAATTCAACGGCAGCAGCGCCGAATTACGATTACCCAGGAAGGTGAACCCTTCTGGCATTACGAAATCTAGATGTAATACATGCCGCTGAGCCGCTGCCGGATTTCTCGCTGTTGACACAGATCTCGCAGCGTATGGCGTTGTAGAACGGCTTTGGCGCTTTGTTCGGCTTCTTTCCATAGGTCGCGGACGATTAGGCGATCGCACTCAACATTCTGCCTCTGTCCAGATTGGCTGTTATCTTCCAGGCAGTTAAAGATTTCTAGCAGCGTAATTTGCCAGGGTTCACGAGCCAGCAGATAGCCGCCTTTGTTGCCTCGCTGACTGCGAACGATTCCAGCATGACGCAGTGCGGCAAACACCTGTTCTAAGTAGCGATCGGGAATCGATTGTTTGGCGGCGATATGCTTGATTTGCAGCAGTTCTCCTGGCTGTGGATGGCTAGCCAATTCCAGAAGCGCGACCAGGGCGTACTCAACTTTAGCGGACAGTTCCATAAATTTGCTTATTCAATTAGGGCTGTACTTGAACCAACGGGAATGGTGAACAGAACATAGAGAACGCCAGACCCTAGCAGCATCACTACCAGGCTGAAGAGAATCACCCAGCGGCTAAAGGGGCGATAGGTGTTGTGGTTGATGGCATCGAGAACTGCATATTTAACTCGCTTCTTGTCTTGTGTAGGTTGGGTTGAGGTACGAAACCCAACAGGAGCCGGGATTGCGTTGGGTTTCGCTTTGCTCAACCCAACCTACGGGAGTAGGAACAGATTTCTCTGAATTAGCTGGCGCTGCTTACGAGCGATTGAGTGGGCTGCAAGCTTGCAATCAGTTCATTCAGGGAAATCTGGAGTCGCTGTTCAACCTCTTCAGCAAACTGAACGCCACCATCAGGCTGGCGTTGAATCTGGCTATCGACGATGTAAACACCTGCAAAAATGTGTCGCGCTCCCAAAGTAGAGAGAACGGGTTTAAGGGCGTAGTCGATCGACAATAGGTGAGCGATCGCCCCGCCAGTGGCGATCGCCAAAACAGGCTTACCCACCAGCGCATTTTGCGGCAGCAGATCCAGAAATGCTTTCAAAACGCCCGTGTACGCAGCTTTGTAAACGGGAGTGGCAATGATCAGGGCACTGGCTTGCTCAACCAGGGCGATCGCCTGCTTCACCGCAGGGTCGTCGAACTGAGCAAACAGCAGTGCCTCGGCGGGCAAATCCCGCACCGAAAATAGAGTGGTGGATACCCTTTCCGCTTCCAGATGGCGTTTGGCATACTCCAGCACCGAATAGGTGCGAGAGGGGTGAGAAGGGCTTCCGGCGATCGCTAAAACTGACATTTGTAATACTCCGAACTTAATGAGCTAACTGGCGGCAGTGGGAATTCGATCGTTTGCCATGATTTCCCCGATGGGGCTGAGATAGCGGCTGGGGGCGATCGCAGAAGATGTTTGGGCGATCGGCAGTTTCGGGAAGAGCAGTTCTGCTACCCGGTAAGCTTCCTCCAAATGGGGATAGCCAGAGAAAATAAACGTATCGATGCCCAAGTCGGCGTATTCCTGCATTCGAGCGGCAACTGTGTCGGCATCACCCACCAGCGCAGTTCCGGCTCCACCCCGCACCAGTCCGACCCCTGCCCAGAGGTTAGGGCTGATTTCCAGCGCATCGCGGCTACCGTTATGAAGCTGCATCATCCGCCGCTGTCCTTCTGAGTCAGAACGGTCTAAAGCAGCCTGAGCAGCGGCGATCGTGCTGTCGTCCAAATGCTTGATCAAATCATTGGCAGCGTCCCAGGCTTCGGAGGTGGTTTCGCGCACGATCACGTGCAGACGAATGCCAAAACGGATGGTTCTGCCCTGCTCAGCGGCAAGCTGACGCACTTCGGCAATTTTTTCTGCCACCTGAGCCGGAGGTTCTCCCCAAGTGAGATACAGATCCACGTGCTTGGCGGCGACTCGCTTTGCCGCAACCGATGAGCCGCCAAAGTAGAGCGGCGGATAGGGCGACTGCACGGGCGGAAACATCAGCTTGCCGCCTTTGATGTCAAGGTGCTGTCCTTTGAAATCTGCCACTGCACCGCGCATGACCTCCCGCCAGACGGAGAGGAATTCGTCGGTTAATTGGTAGCGATCGCCATGACTCAAATGCAGCCCATCCCCTGCTAACTCTGTCGGGTCGCCGCCCGTCACCACATTCACCATCAGCCGCCCGCCCGACATTCGATCAAAGGTCGCCGCCATCCGCGCTGCCATTCCCGGAGAAGAAATTCCAGGACGAATCGCTACCAAAAACTTCATCTGCTTGGTTACTGCAATCAGCGATGCAGCGGTAATCCAGGCATCTTCGCAAGAACGTCCGGTCGGCAACAGCGCCCCAGCAAACCCCAGGTGGTCGATCGCCCCCGCAAGCTGCTGCAAATATTCTGGCGTGATCGCCCTTCCGCCAATGGAAGTGCCTAGATAGCGCCCTTCACCGTGAGTTGGAATAAACCAGAGTACATTCATTGGATTCATGATCCTTCTATAACTTCGCCTCTTGAACGTTGATCTTTTCGGGAATCAAACCCAGTTCGTGGAAGGTGTCAGCAATCTCTTGCTGATCGGCGATCACCTCATCGGTGATCGGTTCTGCACCGTATTCGCGCCGCTGCACGACCTTTTCCAGGGTTGGCACTTCAATGCCCAACTCAGGAGAAAGCAATTCTGCCAGTTCGGTTGGGTTTTCAACTGACCATTGATCGACTGCTTGAATTTCTGCCAGTATCGCTGCGATCGCCTCCGGATTTTGGGAAGCAAAATCGCGGGAAGCCAGGTAAAACTCTCGATTGGCGACTAACCCTTCCCCATCGCGCAGCACCTTTGCCCCGATCGCATCTTCAGCGGCCGCAAAGAAAGGGTCCCAAATCACCCAGGCATCGACGCTGCCCTGCTCAAAGGCGGCTCTAGCATCAGCAGGTGGCAAAAACACCACCTCAATGTCGCTCAACTGCAAGCCTGCCTCTTCGATCGCCTTGACCAACAGATAGTGAACGTTAGATCCCTTATTCAGCACCACTCGCTTGCCGCGCAGACCTGCCACCGACTGAATTTGCGAATCCTGGGGAATCAAAATCGCTTCACTGGCAGGGCTGGCAGGCTCATTGCCGATGTAGACCAGGGGCGCACCCGCAGCCTGAGCAAAAATCGGCGGCGCTTCCCCGGTGTGACCAAACACAATGCTGCCGACATTTAGCGCTTCCAAAAGCTGTGGCCCTGCCGGAAACTCAGTCCACTGTATGGTAAACCCCAGCGGTTGCAGCCTTTCTTCCAACCCGCCTCTGGCTTTGAGAATATTCAGTGTGCCAAACTTCTGATAGCCAATATTGACTGTTTGGCTAGCCGTTGGAGATGTGCCAGGACTAGCCGACCCGCTGGGAGCTTCGGTGGAACTGCAAGCGGACAGACTTAAACTGAGTCCTAGTCCCAACGCAAACAATAGGGAGAAGATGCGGGGCGATGCGAAGCAGTTTCCCCTTTGGGGTAATCGCCTCCTCCACAAACTCAAAATTGAATCAATCCAGCTATGCCTACCCAACAAGCGCTCCATGCCTCTCATTTCCTCATGCCTCATCTTTCGTTCCACACCACGTCCGCCACCTTCACCTGCTTGGGAATTAGCCCCAGTTCAAAGAAGGTGTCCGCAATCTGCTGTTGTTCTGCCACCATTTCGTCGCTGATTGGCTCAAAGCTGTAGTTGCGTCTGGCGTTGGCCACATCTAGAATGGGCGCTTCGATGCCCAGAATGGGAGACAAAATGCCGACGACTTCATCGGGGTTTGCCTCTGCCCATGCTGCTACAGACTGGGTTTCGGTGGCAATCGCCTCAAGCACGTCAGCATTCTCAGCCGCGAAAGAATTGGTGGCTAAATAAAAGTCCCGATTTGCCGCCAGCCCTTCACTGTCTCGAATCACACGAGCGCCAACCTGCTCTTGAGCCGCTGCATAGAACGGGTCCCAAATCACCCAGCCCTCAATGCTCTTTTGCTCAAAAGCAGCCCGCGCATCCGCTGGAGCCAGGTTAATCGCTTCCACATCGCTCCATTGCAGCCCGCTTTCCTCCAAAATGACCGCCAGCAGATAGTTCGCGCTCGATCCTCGGGTGTAGGCAATCCTTTTGCCGCGCAACTCTTCAACCGACTGCACAGGCGAATCCGCAGGCACCAGCAGAGCAGAACTACGATCTTTAGGAGTACTGCCACCCACGTAAACCAGAGGGGCATCCGCTGCTTGAGCAAATACGGGTGGCGCATCACCCGTCCGAGCCACATCAATGCTGCCGACGTTGAGCGCTTCTAGCATCGGTGGCCCAGCCTGAAACTCCGTCCATTCAACGGTTGCGTTCAATTCCTGCAAGCGTTGCTCTAACTCACCCCTGGCTTTGACCAGCGTGAAGGGGTCAAACTTTTGGTGCCCAATTTTCACGACTCGACTTTCGGCAAGTGCAGACGGAGAAGCCGCTGAATCAACATCAGACGCAGAGCTACAGGACGCAACCACCAGACTCACACTCAGCCCCAGCGCAAATAGCAGTGATACTGCTCGGCGCTGCCAAACTTGCCGAAAAATGCGCTTCAATCCTGTAAAAACCGAAATTCCTGAACTGCTCATAATCCTCTTTCTACAAAGCGATCGCCCAAAAAGGCTGGTTAAAAGACCATCGATCCTCTAATTAAATACGGTAATTCGGTCAAGTTACCGTATTTAATCGGATTAAAGAGGACCATTGCACAGTTAATTTGAGAAAGCAAGCCTCTTCCGTATCCTTTTTGCAACGGACGTTTTAGCCCGTGAATTAGAGCAGGGGCAAAGTTTTATGGCTGATCTTGCTTTTTCAGCAGTCCTATGGATAGCTTCTAATCAATCAAAAATCTACGGTAAATGCATCAATATACCGTGCTACTTGGCTTAAAGGCAGCGGTGAGATTTAGTTATCAGGCATTTAAAAAGCTGAAGCGGGAATGAGGCAACTGCTACACTCCCGCTTTAAGCATTTTGGATTAGAGAATTTGAAACTTTTAACTAACTGCGCTAGGTTCTGCAACAGACTCAGATACTTTGTAGCCATAGAAGTTAATGCAGTAATCCGTGATTCGGACTCCTGTTTCCTGCTCAATTTGGCGCAGCAAATCTTCGGGAAGCTGAACGTGAACGTCCATAATTTGGTTGGTATCCAGGCAGTTAATGTGGCTGTGGGGATCGCTCACATTGCCGTATAGCCGCCCGTCCGATCGCTCAATACACTCGATAATATTTTGCCCAGACAAAGCTTCCAGGTTTTGATAAACAGATGTGTGACCGATCGCCTTGCCTTGCTGATTCAGGCGATCGTAAATTTCGCGGGCTGACAGGTGTTCCTTTGCCTGCCAAAGTAACTCTAAAATAAAGCGACGCTGTCTACTCAGACGCATTCCCAATGCCTGACAGCGATCGATCGCATCTTCTAGAGATTTAATCGGTTTCCTTGCAGCGACTTCATTTTGCATATCACGCACTATCGACCTCATCCAACAGGTTATCCACCCAGCTTATTCAATGCTTAAATCAAACTCACTACCACTTTAACTTAGATACGCTATGAATGCCTATAAAAGTCGGAGAATTGAACGGCTGTAATCTTTTCTGGTTACAGTATTTGGAGAATGTTCCCTGTTGAACTGCACCATGACGACTACACTCCATCTGGATTCCGACCATATTCATAGCCTTGATCTATCACCCGCTCAAACGGTAATTGAGGCCTGGCTTGAGGAAGGGGCGATCGCCAGCCACGAACAGCAGCTTCAGTTTGAAATTGACTACCCCCGTGAACTCACTGATCCAAGGGAGCTATCAGAAATTCCGGAAATTCGCCTCTGGTTTGTTCGACTGGATGCCCAATATCCCTGGCTGCCATTTCTACTCGATTGGGAGAAAGAATTGGCGCTTTATGCTGCGATGCTGGTGCCGCATCAGTTCAGCCCGACCGAAGGCATTCAGTACAACCCGGAGGCGCTGGAAATTTTTGTCATGCATAAAATTTTTGTGCTGACCAACTGGATGCAGCAGCAGGGGATCAACAGCCGCACCAAGATCAAGTTCATGATCAAGATGTTGGGGTATGAACTGGAAGATGATTTGTTTGATTTGATTCGGTTTTGATGGACTGGGGCTGGGGGCTAGGGGCTAGGGGGCTGGGCGCTGGTTACGTTCTAGAATCCAGGTGACGGCGGTGGGGAGGTCGGGGGCGATGTGGCCGGGGTGGGTGGCGTGCTGGTAGGTGTTGTTGAGGACGCGATCGCCAAACCCCGTTTGCACCAAAATTCCGGTGCAGCCTGTGTTGTGCGCCAGATCTATATCGGTCGCCTTGTCCCCCACCATAAAGCTTGCCTCCAAATCCAGGTTGTGTTTCCAGGCAGCGGCAACCAACATACCCGTGTTGGGTTTGCGCCAGGTTGACCAGCAGGCAAATTCAGGATTTGTGCCGCCTTCGGGCGGGCTAAGGTAGGGGCAATAGTAGAGCGCATCCAGTTTTGCGCCTGCCTCGACTTCTAATAAATCGCAAAGCCGCTGATGTAGCGCCTGAACGTGGCGATCGGGATAGTAGCCCCGTGCCGGACCTGACTGGTTAGAGACCAGACAGCAAAATAGTTCCTGGTCATTTAGCCGCCGCACTGCCTCAGCCGCTCCGGGAACCAGATGCAAATCTTCCAGGTGGCGGAGGTAGCCTGCCTCTAGATTCAGCACCCCGTCACGGTCGAGAAAGACAGCGGTTCTACCCATTTTCCTTTTCCTGTTTGCAGTTATCCTCCCCAAACCTGCTTTAGCACTGTTTGAGGGTCAACATCAGCGATGTTTCCTGTTGGAGACTTGATCCCCAAAAATTTGTCGCTGGCAGGCAGCAGCTTCGCGGGATCAGTCGGGCCAAATAGCGCCAGAGTGTAAACCTTTAGCGCCACTGCCAGATGCATCGGAGCGCTGTCTGTACACAGCAGCAGGTTTGCCCGGCGATGATAGCAGCGA
>JAAUTN010000229.1 GCA_012031415.1 Leptolyngbyaceae cyanobacterium SM1_4_3
TACCACCCTGGTTCGAGCCAACCTGGAAAACGCCTTGCTTGACAACGCTGAGTTGGGTAATGCCCGCCTGCAATCTGCCAGTTTGCTCAATACCGATCTCAATCGAGCAACCCTGTTTCGTGCCAACCTGTGCAACTGCAATTTGCAAAGAGCACGACTAGTGGGGGCTGATTTGCAACAAGTTGACCTACGGTTTTCTGACTTGAGTTTTGCCGATTTGCAAGGAGCCAATTTAAGCAGTGCCAATTTAGAGCAAACAATTTTAGAATCAGCCAATTTGGCAGGGAGCAATTTTTATCGTGCCCAATTGGTTGACTTTACCAATGCCCAGACTGATGGAACTACAATTTTCCCGACGGTCATCGAGACAATCAGGACAGTGATTTGTGATTCATGATTTGCCAATGAGTCACCCCAAGGAAATATCTAAAATCATCATTACTACAAATCCCAGCATGGCTCCCAGCGTACCTTCCTGATCCAAACCTTTTTGATCCACCTCAGGAATAATTTCATCAATAATCACGAACAGCATGGCTCCAGCGGCTACTGCCATTCCCCAAGGCAGTAGTGGTTGGGCGAGACTGACAACCCCTGCCCCGATCGCCCCACCCACTGGCTCAATCAACCCAGTCAACGTGGACACCCCGATCGCATAGGGAATGGAGTAGCCCAACTCGCGCAACGCCAGCGCCACCACTAGCCCTTCGGGAATGTTTTGCAGACCAATCCCGGTGGCGAGGGCGGTTCCACTGGCAATATTGCCACTGCCAAAGCCAACCCCGACCGCTAGTCCCTCTGGAAAATTGTGTAGGGCGATCGCAATCACAAATAACCAAATTCGCTGGAAATTGGCGCGGCTGGGTCCTTCTTTCCCTTTAAAAAAGTGCTCATGGGGAAAATTGGCGTGGGCAAACCAGAGGAATCCACCCCCCAAGAGAATTCCTACCCCCATGGTGAGAGCGGCGATCGTCGGCGTTGCTCCTTGCTCGATCGCCGCATCGGTTCCGGGGACAATCAGCGAAAAGGAGGTTGCCGCCAACATCACTCCCCCTCCCAACCCCAATAAGATCGCTTGGATCGGTTTACTCAAATCAACGGCAAATAGGACAGGTAGTGCCCCTATTCCCGTTCCCAATCCGGCTAATAAACTGGCAAATAGCCCAATCCAAACAACATCCATAACGTTCCTTTGCGAGTTTACCCAACAATTTATAAATCATACTCGTTATGACTTTAATTTAGAAGATCGGTGGGTCAAGACTGCCGATTTTGTGGAGTGGCGATCGTCCAAGACGGTATGACAGAATGTTATATTAGCCCTGGGCAACTTTTCTAGGGTGTCCGGTTTGCTGGTGTAGCTCAGTTGGTAGAGCAGCTGATTTGTAATCAGCCGGTCGCAAGTTCGAGTCTTGTCACCAGCTTTTAAGAGAAACCCCTGGAAACGTTAATCTCTAGGGCTTTTTAACGCCTTCACAGAGTTCTTGAATAGAACTGACGTACCATAATTTATGTAAAGAACGGGCAGGTTTAGGCTATTTTGGGTGTAATTCGGGTGTAAATTGGGTGTAAGACAACTGTACTATCCAGGTGCCATCCCATGTACTCCAGCACTCCAACTGGTAAGGCTCCGAAGGGTTCTGTTCAAATTATTTGCTCTCACGATCGGTTACAACTCAGATTCCGCTCTGGCGGTAAGTGACACTATTTGTCGATTGGCTTGCCTGACACTCCAACCAATCGAAAACTTGCTGAACTAAAAGCTCGCGAGATTGAATTAGATATTCTCTCTGGTCACTTTGATGAGACTCTAGCGAAGTACAAAACTCAATCGGCGTTGAGTGTGGAGTCTTTGGACATTACACCCAAACCTACACCCAAACTGTCTGGTCTCTGGCAGCAGTATGTAGATGCTAGAAAGATGGGCAAATCTCCAACGACCCTCCGTATGTATGAGTGGGTCGCAAACCATATTGAGCGGTGCCCTCATGAGCACCCAACAGATGCCCAGCTCATCTTTGATTGGATGAATGGACATGTTCCAGCTAACTCCGCAAAGCGAGTCATGATGCATTTGTCGGCTTGTTGTCGTTGGGCTAAAAAAGCTCGACTCTTAGATATCGCTGATCCCTTCGATGGAATGCAAGCTGAGATAAAGCTCAAAAAGCCCAGCAGCGAGGAGGAAGAGGTTAATCCTTTTTCTCGGCAGGAACGCGATCGCATCATTGCAGCGTTTGAAACGAATCGCCACTACAGGCACTATGCTCCCTTGATTAAGTTCTTATTTTTTGCAGGATGTCGCCCCTCAGAAGCAATTGCCCTTTGCTGGAAGCACATTGGAAAATCATTCATTACCTTTGAACAAGCCGTCGTCTATGACGGGCGAGGACCAGTTCTAAAAGAAGGTCTCAAAACGCAAAAGGCACGCAAGTTTCCAATTAATGCCCAGTTACAACCCTTACTAACATCACTCAAGCCCGAAGGAGTTAATTCCAATGAGCTTGTTTTTCCTAGCCCTAAAGGTAAATTTATTGACTGGGGAAACTTTACAAATCGGGCATGGCAATCAATCCTGGCTGGTCTACCGGATATTGAGTACCGCAATCCCTATCAAACAAGACATACATTCTGTAGCCTGTGTAGGGAGTCTGATATTCCCAGCATCCAGATTGCTAAATGGGTGGGAACTTCAGCTCAAATGATTGACCGAGTTTACGCAAAAGCAACTAATCATATTCAGGTACCTGAGCTTTAATCCTATCTTGAGCAATGCCCACGTAAGAGCTTTTTTTACGCTAATATCAGCCGTGTGCTCTCTAATAAACATACGGCTTTTGTTGCTAATGGCAACAAACTTCGTGCCATATTACATGCTTTATCTACTCTCAAACCTCCCTGAGATCTGAGGTCTATTGCGCTAGTCCACATAGTATGTTCACCCTTAGACGTTCCCTATGCCGTGCCAAAGATGCAATTTCTGCAAATTGCTGTGATTATCGTTATGCTCCTGGGAACGTTGAACTTGTCCTAGTTGTTAAACCTCAAACCATGCATTAATCTGGCAGAGAAATAGCTTCTCTGCCCTTTCCCTAAAATATTCTTTCGACTTCATCAATTCTCTTAACTCAAGGTTAAGTGTGTTCACTATCTTGAACAATTGAGACATCACTATGCTTTCTTCTCTGACAGATTCAGATACAACCGTTTACCTCCGTAGGAAACCGCTATGGAATGCGATCGCTCTGACTGTTACTCTGTGCGGCTATTACGGTGGTACCGCTTTACTTCTACCCGCAAATGCTTGGCTGAACTGCTTAGGAGTTTTCCTACTGACTTATAGCCTTGCATTGACGGTTTTTTGGGCGCATGAGTTCATGCACGACTCGGTTTTTAAGAAGAGGCAAACTAATACTATTGGTGGCAACATTGTGCTGTGGTTAAATGGCGGCTGCTATGCCCGTTTTCGAGACCTCAAGCGGTGGCATATTGCCCACCATGTAAAAAATGCTGAATTTTCCACCGTTGATGTTGAAGATCTGATTCAAAAGCTTCCTACAGCTACTCGAAGACTCATTTTGATATTGGAATGGTTGTACTTTCCAGCTATTGCTTTCCTATTGCAATGGCGAGCCTTGACAGCGCCCTTTTGGAATCCACAGCGACGAGATGAACGCTTACGGGTCGTAGTGCTTCTTTTGCTCAGAGGAATGATGTTTACCGCATTAGGAATACTCTCTCTAAAAGCTGTAGTACTCTATTTTCTGTCCTATACGGGAATGCATGTTATTACTCAGTTTACAGGTGCTTTTTTTCATACCTATGAAACTTATAGACCAGATGAAGCTGCACCTAAGCGCGATCAGGACTATGAGCAAGCAAATACGTTCTCTTATGTACTCTCTCGTCGTTACTTATGGCTCAACTTTCTACTTTTGAATTCTGGCTATCACAACGCCCATCACATTATGATGCAATGTCCTTGGCATAACCTTCATCAACTAGATCGAGACCTCAACTCCCGGTATGGACAGACAGAAGATTGCTTTATCGATTTGATTCAAATGTTTAAGAACTATCACCGTTTTCGCATGAATCGAGTCCTTGCTGGTTGTGGTCAGTCGAGAGACGATAAGGGGCAGCTTCAACTACAGACGTTTTATGGATGCGTTGGCTTCTCAGATATAGTCCTGCCAGTCTAGGAACTAGCATCCACCGATTCAACAAAGCGAGGCTCTAGCACTTGAGAGAGGTCTGGAGCCTCTTGAATTTCGTTATTACTCTTAAGAAAATCAGCTAAGTCTTCCATTCCTTTCAGAAGATACAGATCGCTATCTGAATCGCTGAGCATTGCTAAATTAGTTTGCAAATCCGGTAGTCTTAAACCTTTCAATTGAGCTTCCAGCTCAGAAGGTGTAACACCCAACTCCTTACTCGCGATCGCTAATCCTTCTTCAAGATTTTGAGCTAAGAAATCTAAACCTTTAAGGATGCCTCTTACAAAAGCTTCTGTAGCTTTCGGTTGGGCTTCAACGAATGCTGTCTTGAAGATGTACAAATCAGCGATCGCATTTGGTTTTTCAGCAGAGGTATAGATAATTCGTCCATCTTTCTGAGCAGCATTGGCTTCTTCCATATAGGGCGAAAAGGTGTAGGCAATTTCTACCTCACCAGATTGATAAGATACTGCCGCTACATCTGGAGGCACATCTATAATACTGATGTCATTGTTGTTTAAGCCTACATCCTGTAGAACCTGAAGCACAAAGAAGTGCCCAACACCGCCTTTTTGGACAGCAATCTCCCTTCCCTTGAAATCGCTGATACTAGCAACACTATTACGAGCCAAGATTCCATCGGCTCCAACTGAAGTATCGCAAACTAAAACGATCCGATAGTCTACCCCTCGTGAGGCAAGTAAAACAGCTTCTGTCGTTACAGGATTTAATCCATCTAAGTGTCCAGCTTCAAACGCAGGAAAAGCATCCAAAATAGTGCTAAAAACCTTAGCATCCAATCGAAGCCCTTGCTCCTCAAAGAATCCTTTCTCCTGAGCAATGTGAAGTGGTGTATTTCCAATCCAAGAAGTAATTCCGATAGATGCTGAGATTACTTCTGATGGGGATGAATCAGTCTCATTAGTTTCAGTAGATTGAGCACAGCTATGGACAACAAGGCCCGCTGTAGCACCAACCATGAGCCGAAGAGACTGTCGGCGCGTTAAAAAGTTAAAACGTTTTGGCAAATTCATCGGCAGTTTACGTCTGAATCAATGCGTAAACATTGTACCTGAGTCAAACAGCAATTTTTGATTGTTCTAGATATCCTTTAATGTCTCTGCTTTGAACGTGACCTATTTGATAGGAAACTACCAAAACCTTGATGTAAGCTCCCAACAGGACTAGCTCTGGCTTACAGGAAATCGGAGAATGAATTCAGTCCATCCGTCATCGCTTGTAACTTCGATACTTCCTGCTAATTTCTCTACTAACTTCTGAACTAAGGCAAGACCTAGCCCCGTTCCCCTTTGTTGCCAAGGATCTGCTTGAGGCACCCGATAAAATTTGTTGAAGATGTACGGCAACTCCGCCGCCGGAATTTCAGATTGGTTGCCTACTACAAAGACAATCGCTGACGAGCTAGACGGATCTTCAACAGAGTGGAGAGCAGAGACAACGCTCAAAGTAATCTTTCCTTCAGCAGGAGTATATTTGCAGGCATTATTGAGCAGCTCAACGAGAATGCGACCTAGACTGGGAGGATGTGAAAATATAAGGGGTAAGTTGTCAGCCCAAGTAAGTGTCAAATTCTGCTGACGTTCACAAGCACGTATTTGAAACGATTCGATGACTGAAGGTAGCCAGTCTTGCAGATGCAGTGCTTCAAGCGAAATAGGAAGCATGTCTGCTTCTAGCTGTTGTAAATCGAGGAGGTTGTTAATTAATTCCGTTTCTCTTGTACATTCAGTCTCTAAAATTGTCAGATAGCGCTCCCGCTGTTCCGAAGTTGAAGCTATCTTCAACATGTGGATTGCCATCTTGATGTTTGCCATTGGTGCTCGCAGTTCGTGAGAAACGGTACTAAGGAAATCATCTTTGAGCTGATTCAGCTTCTCTAAATTCTCTACCTGTACTTGAACCGCTTGGTAAAGCCGAGCTTGACGGATAGCGATCGCGCATTGATTTGATATTTGCTGCACTAATCGGATCTCTGGGTCACTAAAGATATAGCTTGGGTGGGTGTATAACCACAGATCACCAAGAACGCCTTGTTCATCAGAAATAGGACAACCAAGAATGGAACGATTCTGGCCCGACCACATAGGACTAGAAGATAATAAACAGAACTGAAGACTTTCACCTTGAAGAAACTGATTATGAAGCTCAAGATGATCTGTTATCAGCAGTACATGCCCTTGATTAGAAGGTAATGAGGGACAGTATTCATAACAAATAGTTGAGGTATCCTGTTCAAGATCGTAGAGAGCCGTATCGCAACCATCTACCTCTAGTCCAAGAGCTAACTCTTGAACAACAGTTTGCAAAATCTGACGTTCATCTAAACTGTCACGAACTTTATCAGTAATGCGCTTTAGCAACGAATCGAATTTCAACGCTTGCTCTATCTGAGCCATATATGCTTGAAGCTTATCTTCTTTTTGCTTTCGAGAGGCGATGTCTTGAAGATACATCGACAATCCAAATTGGGTCGGATAAACACGCGCTTCAAACCAGATGTTGAGAGAATCACAAAATACTTCAAAGGTAGTATTAACTTGCTGAATTAGAGCTTGATGGCACTGCTGTTGATAGGGGAGCAACATTGATGAATGTGGAAGTTCCCAAACATTTCTACCAAGCAATGCAGCTCGATTACTTTGGAAGAATTGCTCTGCATGTGCGTTGAGATAAGTAAATTGCCATTGATGATCAAGTGAAAGGAAAATGTCGGCTATGTTTTCAAAAATGCTTGTTATCCGTTGATTGATAACGTCATTGTGCTGATGCTTTGGTAATTTAGCTTGTTGTTGATGTTGTCTTTGAATCTCTTGCTGTACTCGCTCTTTGTAGTTAGCAAAAAACTCAGCTAATCGAGGTTCTTCTTGTAGTAGTGAACCAAAATACTCGTGAACTCGTTTATCAGCTTCATATGCTATCTCAGGATGAGCCTCTACCCACATATGACAAGTTCTTACGTAGGTAATTAATGCAATGAGATGCTGGTAATTTGAAGTTCCTAGTAGACGGAGCAACTCTTTGCGACAAGATTCAGATACTTCTGGCTGTAAGAAGATAGAAGTAGAGCACGCTAATAAGCTAGCTTCAAGTGCTGAATCTGGTTCTAAACAAAGCGTTGCTTTTCCAGTCTCGCACCTCAGAACGTTGAGATGTTCTTCAAGGTTCATCTCGAAGGGAGTTGGTAACTCCAGTAATGTTAGTATTTCCTGTGCCTGCATCCCTAAGGGCTTTAAGGTACAACTGTGACAAATCATACAGTAAGGAATTGCACAGTAGCGAGAGAGGTAGGCAGAAAGCTTTTCCTTAAACAGCGAAGGGAGTGGATTCTCAATATAAGCAGAGAGGGTCTGGTGCCAGAGATAGTTTAAAATTTGTGGATTATGTTGAGCTGGACGAAAGAAGGGAGGAATAAAACCAAATCGGTTTTGGATTTCCAACTGAATCTGTTCACTAGTTAGCATAGATAGTAAGAGCGGAAGATAAAGGAATCCCCTTTTGTTGAATTGCTTATGTCCAGCATTCTGAAATTTGGCAGCTTACTAAAGCATAGCTACCGTCCTATTTTACTCAGTAAGGAAAGGAAAGCTACTTATAGGGGGCAGAGCATGACTAAAAGGTTAATTTGGCTATCAAATAGCGTTATTTCAGTATAAGTCGCATCAAATCAAAACAAATTTTACTATTAGGTTATTGTTGATTTTGGAATAAATAATTAGACCAGTCGGTTGATAATATTGTGAAGCACAATCATCTCAATTGTGATTGAAGTGGCGGCTAGTTTTCCTTTGTTCCCTGCCGCCAAAGGGTTTTTCTAACCGACTACGGTCGCAAAAGTTTCGAGATCGCGAAGATACACCGCATCTTCACCTCGTAACTTCCGCCGCTGAATTCCTTCCGGTACCTTGAACGATAAATCCTTCATGAGTACAGCTTTTTTCTTGTGAAGTGTGTAGACTCTTATCCCTTCAAGGTTGAGCACAACGTCCTTTTGTTCCGCTGTGCTCTCCTGCTGCTCGGTTGGAACTCGATCAAACAATGCTGATGGATTCCAACCGATCGCAACTGCCCCATCTGGAACTGGAAGGTGCCACAGGTTCAGGTCGCTCGAATTTCGATAACTCTGACTATCCTGCCAGAGATCAAAAAAGGGCACTGCTCCACCTAAAGAAAACTGCTCTGCACCTCTCTGATTGAAGGACAAGGAGGTTGAGGTAATTGAACTTACTGCCGGAACCGCATACGCAGCATGAACAGTTGTGCTACTGCGATCCCAAGCGTAAAGTAGAGAACCTCCACCGACATACATCACTCCAAACCAAAAGACCGCCCACATCAAAACCGTAACGATCGCATCCAAAGTTTCAACGCTCATAAAAACCTTGCTCCTTACGAGTAGTTGTGTTCGGTGTAGCGATAGAACACACCCTTCGAGTACTAGGAGCATCACGAGCGAGTCAAGGAAAATCTTGGTCAGTCCTACGCTTGAGCGTCATCTCATTGAGCGATCGCAGCGATCCAGCAAAGGACATGAAGCATTTTTTGTCCTTTTCCCCGACGCTTCTTTCCAAGTGGGAGAGGCTCCAATGTGTCAAGAGTGCGACAAAGGAGCAGCGAAGCGAACTCTTGACACGTTGGAGTGCCCACTACCCTACTGAAGCGGGGGAAGGGATTTCCAGCCTTTCTCTTGAAATAATTCTTGAAAGCAGCAACCCAAAATTATTACTCTGTTCATACTTTTAGGGCACGGGTAGAAGACATTGCTTCAAGGCAAGAGACCATGCTGGGTAAAGCTTCTACGGTTTTCAAGCGAGAAGGTTTCCAGGGTGGCTCTGAAGGATGACCGCAAAACACCTTCAGGGAGTAAACCTCACACGGTTATTCTTCTATGACTCAACCCAATACCCCGCTTACAGAAGGAGACCTCGCTCAATTTATTGGCAGCGAGACACTCTACCAACATCCAGGGTTTAACGTTCGTTATACCGAGGGCGTTCGCTATGTTGCTGAACGTGGTGGAGCCTACTGGCTCATCGATGCGATCGCCTCTTGGCAAAGTGATCCGCGCATCCGAGATGATCAGATGCTTCAGGGCATTCAGTTTTGGACACTGACAGTGAACTCTGATCGCTCTGCACGACTGGTGTGTGAGCGAGACCAAGGAGATGTCGCTGTCACCCAGGAGATTCCTTTCACGGACTTTCCGCTCCAAAGCTTGAAACTGTACTACCAGCAGGGAGTACTGTTTCTGCCATCGGAGTATTAGGAGGTGCAACACCCGTGACCAGAACCATGCAGGGCACACAGAGTTAAAGGTTCTGTACGCTTTACCCTGCATGATCTCTTAGCATTGGCTTGGAAAAGGATTAGAAATAGGGAGAAAACTTTTACCAATTCCAGGGAAAGATGCCTTTCACGTCCTTGGACGCATCTTCAACCGTGTCTACAATCTGAACGTGCTTCTGCGATCGATTGCCTTCGATTGGCGTTGCTTTGAGTCTGTGGGTTGCAGCCGTTTCACCGACGATATACGCGGTCTGGGCATCTTGAGGGAGCGACGTGCGATCGCCCTCTCTACCGCCAGTTTCCTTATACAGTTCTTCGGTGCTGCACCCAAACAGCGATCGCGTCATTCTTTCAGTGGCGTGGGCTTGGGTCTTTTTGTCGCCGCCCTTGTCTTGAACCGTTTGCGTAAAATCTTTTCTGACCGTCTTTCCATCAACTCGCCCTCGCACTGGCTGCGAGTTTCCGAGGAGACTTAGTTGCGATTCCTGAGAGTTCTCCTCTGGTTGCTGTCCGAACCAGTTCAAAAAACCCATGAGCCTTACCTCTTTCCTCTGATGTGAAGTCTACCGATAGCAATTGCTCTAAACCGAGCTTGATTAGCTCCAGCCCGTTGGGGAGCATGAGAAACTCCTCAACGATCTGGTGGCGGTACTCGTAGTCCCAATCGTCGGGGGTGAAATTAAAGGTGGAGAGAATAAGAGTGTAGGCATCGACTAAGCCGATTTTGGCGTTGAGCGCCCGAAACCGGCAAAGTGCCTTTTCCCAAGTAACTTTACGGCGAAGGTCGCCAAAGTCCTTTCTGATCTCTGCCTTAAACAGCTCAGGCTGAACGACCGACCGCTTAAACCAGCAGTGATCTTTCCACTCTTCAAATACCCGCTCTTTGAGTTCTCGAAGTTTCATAGCTAATCGCACGAGTAAGACTGTGCCTGTATTGTACCTATCACCCTTATGGGTTGATGAGTAGAAATCGTAGGTCACAGCGGTTCTGTCTGTCCGATCGACCACAAGCACGATGAGTAAACTTTGCGGGTCCCACTTGGCGCGGTAAGCCGCTCCAGTTTGGTTGATCCAGCAGGTGGGGGACTCGCTCAAGATGCTGTTTACGGTATCGATCGGTATGGGGAATGCCTTTGTGGGGTTTGTCGGTATGGCAGCCTATATTCCGCCCCAGGATCAAGTCCCTCCCCGCACCCGTGGGGGCACTGCTGGTAGAAGATTCGACCTGCGAAGTAAGTGGGATTACTCCTATTGCCCCAGTGAATTATTTAGGCAAAACTAGCCAGAGTCATCCTACGTTTTATTGGACTAAGACTGGTACGGGTCATGTCCCCCTAGAATTTTCTTTGATGGAATACCTGCCCAATACCCAGCAATTGGTTGTTTTGGCGCGCACCAAAATCAATAGTCAAGACCCCACCGATCGGTTTGAAATGCCCCAAAGTTGGACAGGGCTAGAACCAGGTAAAACCTATGCTTGGCAGGTAGTAGCTTTATGTGGCAATCCATCGGCAAATCCCTACTTGAGGGCATCAGTGCAGCGGGTTAGTATTTCGACCAAGGGAAGCACCAAACTAGAGGATAAAGTTAAACATTTTGCCCAGAATGGTATTTGGTATGATGCGTTATCTTTAGCCATGTCTAGTGACAATCGTCAGATCGCCGTAGACTTAATCAGGGATTTAGCAACAGCAGAACAACAACGAGAACCGATCGGGATGGAGACAGAATATCGTCATAGTTTTTATTACAATCGATCGTGCCTTAGTGAACACCAAGTTAATTCATTTTAGTCATTCTTAGTTTTTCTTTCCGTTTTATTGCGTTTTAATTGAGCGTGCCAGGGATTGTAGAGATTCGCTGGAGTAAAGAAGTTTTAGTTCAGCGCGTACCTTTGACATTAGTTAGATTAGTAATTTGCTGATTCTTTTCTTT
>JAAUTN010000230.1 GCA_012031415.1 Leptolyngbyaceae cyanobacterium SM1_4_3
CGCCAAACAAACCATCTTGAAACTTAAACGGTAAGCCGCTCCATTCCACCGCCTGACCAAACAGAAAATATCCTCCCATTGCCATCGTTGCTAACAAAAAGATCCGAAAGCCCCAAAGCTTTTGTCGTGCAAATATCGCTCAGCTACATAGATGACAAAGCTGCTAGAAATTAGCACGATGGTATTAATCAGCGGCTCTCTTGTCTCCAGCCCCGTCACGCCTTCGGGATACCAGTCAGTCGTCGTCGTTTTGAAAATCGTGTAACCGACAAAGAAGCTAAGGAAAATTACACTTTCCGACAGCAAAAACACAATAAAGCCAAACTTACTGTTTCCGGCTTCGTCATGCTCCTGGTGCTGCCGAACGGCTGCTTCCGTGTCTTGGGAAATGGCTCTTTCTGCCGTCATGATGCTTTTTGCGGGGTAAGAGATTCAGGAAATTCGGTCAAGTCAGGATTAGGAACATTCGACACCAGCGGTTCACTTCTACCATAGCCATAGGGCCCCGAAATCACCAGCGGTAACTCTTCATAGTTTTCAACAGACGGTGGGGAAGAAGTGAGCCACTCCAAACCATAGGCCCGCCAAGGATTGTTGCCTACTTTCTCACCGCGAACCCAGGCACTCACCATGTTGAGAATAAAGGGCAGCGTAGATAGCCCCAGCAAAAAGCCGCCAATGCTAGCAACCACATTCCAGAAAGCAAACTCTGGATCGTAGGAGGCAACCCGACGCGGCATTCCCATCAACCCCAGCGGATGCATTGGCAAAAAGATTAAAGCCGTGCCCACATACGTTAGAACGAAGTGCAGTTTACCCAACCCCTCGTAATACATCCGTCCTGTCATTTTGGGGAACCAGTGATAGATTCCGGCATAGATGCCCATGACGATCGCCCCGTACAGCACGTAGTGAAAGTGACCCACCACAAAGTAGGTATTGTGAACATGAAGATCGATCGGCACTGATCCCAAGAAAATGCCTGTGATCCCTGCAAACACCCAATTGCTAATGCCCCCCAGCGCAAACAGCATCGGCGTTGTAAACCGCATTTTGCCGCCCCAAATGGTTGCCACCCAGCCGAAGACCTTGATTCCAGAGGGAACGGCAACCAGCATCGTTGTCACCATAAAAAACATCCGCATCCAGGGAGGAGTCGCACTGGCAAACATATGATGCACCCACACGGCACTGCTGATCACGGTGATGATGACTGACGAGACAGCAATCACGCGGTAGCCAAACAGCGGCTTACGGGCATGGACAGGCAGCACCTCTGAGAAGATACCAAAGACGGGCAGCACCATCACATACACCGCAGGATGGGAATAGAACCAGAAGAAATGCTGGTACACAATCGGGTTTCCACCCCGTTCAGGCGTGAAAAAACTGGTGCCAGCCGTCAGGTCAAGCAGCAGCATGATCGCGCCCCCCGTGAGCGACGGCAAGCCATAAAGCTGAATTAACTGGGCTGCTAGCACTGACCAAACAAAGGCAGGCGTTCTAAACCAGGTCATTCCCGGTGCCCGCATTTTGAAGATGGTCGTGACAAAATTTACCGCTCCCATAATTGAAGACACGCCTGAAATAGCAACTGACAGAATCCAGAGAACCTGTCCGTTAATCAAATTATTAGTTGGGTTTTGCAAACTAACAGGCGGATAAGCCCACCAGCCCGACTGGGACGGACCTCCTGGGATCAGAAAGCTCGACATCATCAGGATTCCTGCGATGGGAATCATCCAAAACGAGACGGCATTGAGCCGGGGGAATGCCATGTCTCGTGCCCCAATCATCAGCGGCACTAGGTAGTTTCCTAGCCCCACCAGAACGGGAAACGTCCAGAAAAACAGCATGACCGAGCCATGCATGGTGAAGAGGGCGTTATAGACGGTGCGATCGACCAGATCCGCTTCGGGGGTGATTAGTTCGCCCCGCATAATCATGGCAAACAGTCCGCCAACTAAAAAGAAGATGAAGGACGTAACTATGTATTGAATGCCAATGACTTTGTGATCGGTGCTGAAGGTAAAAAACCGTTTCCAGTTGTCAGGCGCACCGGGATAGGGCTGTCCGCGTACAATTTCGATCGGTTCTAGGGAGATGTTTGTCATGGTTGGATTGGGTTAACTACGCGGGTGAATCAGGCTCATGCTTCGGCGCATAGTTCACAACGGGGGGCGGGGCGGGTGGAATAGTTGCCCAACCCCGAACAGCAACTTTATCTTTCGTGTTACCTGATCCCGGTTCAGAACTCTGGCTGTATTCGTAGGCAGCCTGGTTAAAGGCAGAGCCAGGAGTTTGAGCCGATGCAGCGGCTAACCACTGTTGATAATCGTTGGGTGATTGCACGACGACATCAGTTTGGTTGGCGGCAAAGTAAGTGCCGCTATACATAGAGTCTCGTAGGCGATAGGTTCCTGTTCTTACAGGAGTGAGTTCGAGGTTAATGTCTTCATTGGGAACCACATATTGACTGACGCGAAATGCCGGAATGTAAAACCCGTGCAGCACATCTTGCGATCGCAAGGTAAACCGAACGCGGCGATCGACGGGTAAGTGCAGTTCGGTACTGGTAATATCGTTTTCTGGATAGTGAAATACCCATGCCCACTGTCTGGCTGTCACATCAATTTGTTCTATGGGTTCAGTCTCGACAGCCTTTTGAATATCCTGCTGGGGTGTGCTGTCAAAGGGTTCAGCATAGGCAGGCTCAATCATTTGAGGTACGTGTAAATGCACCAGTTCCATTGGGCCGCGAATCGACATTTTTTCGTAAGTGCGATAGCTCACGAAGGAGAGTGTTAACACCAGTACCAGAGGCGTTGCGGTCCAGATTACTTCCAGCCAGGTGTTTCCTTCAATGGGTGGAGCGTCACTCCTGTCGTACTTACTGGCTCTGTGAAAGATCAGTGAGTAAATGAAGGGGCCAATTACCCCCAAATAGATGAACGTACCTAATCCGGTGAAGAGACTGAACAAGTCATCTGTCAGTTTTGATTCTGCGGATGCTTCTGGCGGAAACCAGGAGTAGGATTGTTTTGCCATCCATAAACTAGCCAACGCGACCAGGATGGCATAGATGCTCATTATTAGAATTGCGCGGAGTTTCTTCATGACAGCGATCGCACCATACTAGAGTTGATTAGGATTCTCACCCAAGTGCAGCAGTTGGTCTGCCGTCACATGGACACCAAACTCAGCGCCCAGGTGTGCGCCCAACGTTCCTTGAGCAAACATTAGGGCAAAAACGAACAGACCCGTAGCCAGGTAGCTCCACTGCACCTGTCGTGCCATGTCTTTGCGCCAGCCATAGCGCTGAAAGCCGCGCCAAACAGTCATTGCCACAATCAATGTGAGAATGATTACGCCGCCTACACCATGCATAATCATCGTTTCCAGGGCATGAAGTCCCCAGGCGCTGGTGGCATCTGCCAGAGGCACAGCCAAAGAAACTTCAAACAGTCCAGCCGTGACCGTAAAGAAGGTGATGATTGCGGATGCCAGCAGATTGTACCAACCGACATCAAACAGCGACGAGCGGGTAACAGGAACTGCCAGAAACTTGAAGAGGGTTTTGTCTAGCGGGAAGAGGGCAGCGACGATATCGAAGGCGATCGCCACAATAAACAGTCCCAGTGTCAAATGCACCAGTTGAGGATGAATGGGAACAGGATAGGGCAACCCGTTTGCGCCCAGGCTTCCCCATTGCTCTAGCAACTCTGGATTCATGACAGCCCTCCTCTAATTGCATCTACGACAGGAATCGAGTGCAAACCATAGACCCAAACCAATAAGCTACCCAGGTATGACTGCACAAAAACCAATCCAACTAGCAGTACGCTAGCTGCCAGATAAGGGATTGGCAACTGTGGTTTTTCTTGTAGCCGAATCACGTAGCGCCACCCCGTAACGACTGCTAAAATCGCCGAGAGTGACCAACCCAGCACCGTATGGGCGTTTAGGGTTGAAACAGATGCAGCGTAGGGTTCTGCCAGACCTGCTTCAATCTGCCCAAAGATAACCGCAATGAAGATTGAGATGGTTGCAAACGCTAGATTCCACCAGCTCACTTCATACAGTCTGGAATTTTTCGTGAAATATCCGATGACATCGCACATCACCGCAAAGAGAACCATCGCGATCACGAAATGCACCACGATGGGGTGAATGGTGTCAGGATAGGGAAGGTTATGCTCGTTTAGTGGCGGAAGATAATTAGGCACAGGTTTTTGAAAAATTCAGAGGGCAATAGAATGGGAGCATTACTGACAAATGTATTGGTGATTTAACAATTTCACAAGGGTTCTATTAAGATTTAAATGAATATTTAATGGACGTTAATAGACATGGGACTGTAACCCCGAAGGATTAAAAGTTTCTGTTCGGAGGTTATCTTTAGACTTTGTGTACAAAATCGGTCAAAAGAGGGAGAAGCATAAAACCAAGCTGTCTTAAACTCTCATTCGGTAGAATCTAACTGAAGTGTTCAACTGAACTTTTGCCGAAGAAAGGGGTCAGAAGTTGTTCTAGGTGCTTTTAGTAGGCGGTGCAGACGGGTGGTTATGGGCGATCGCAAGGAATTTGACCTCAGCTAGATTCCTGGTTTGTAATCAAAGGCGATCGCTGCAAAAGAGTTGTGTTATGGTGCATTCTAGCTTTTGCTAGGGTTGGATTATTGGTTTAGCATAAAGACACTTGCCCTTCTAAAAACGCCATGATTGCCTCACCTCAACATCTCTCCGCAGATGAATATCTCCAGCTAGAGGCTGAAAGTCCTGTCAAACATGAGTACATTGACGGTGAAGCCTATGCAATGGCTGGAGCCAGCGATGTTCATGTCACTATTGCCCTTAACTTGGCGACCTTGCTTCGGAGTCATGTGCGCGGTACTGGCGGTCGGGTTTACATTTCTGATGTGAAAGCCCGCATCGAAGCTTGTAATCGCTTTTATTATCCAGATGTGATGGTGACGTGCGACCCCTTGACTCAGAAACCTCAGATTACAAGCGCTTTCCTAAGCTGATTGTGGAAGTGCTATCTGACTCTACAGAGGCATTCGGTCGCGGCGATAAGTTTGCCAATTATCAAACGTTAGAAAGCTTGCAAGAATACGTGCTGATTAGCACTCGCCATCAGCGAGTAGACTGCTATCGCCGCAATGAAGCGGGACTTTGGGTGTTGCAGTTCCATGTGCCTGAAGGTAAGACCTTTTACCTGGAGAGCATCGACTTTACCAATACCCTGACGGCACTGTATGAAGATGTCCCATTGGAAGCGACGCTTTAGAAAGCGCCCTAGACTTGAGGAGCAGTATTACTTATCCAGCAACGCCCATTCAGGTTTAGTCAAACAGTACTGAAATACAGCATCTTGCAAGTGAGAACTGAGCGCTGAGATCTTCGACCTCTCAACAAGGCCGAAGATCTGGTTCCCCATAGATGGGTATCATTCTAGTTGAAGCCCCCAGAGCGTGAGAAGGGCGATCGCCACCCAAACTAAAACCATTGTTCGGGTTAACCCCATAGCCTGCTCAATTCGTGCGGCAGTGATGGGGTAAATCGGTTCGCCCAACAGGGGTTTAGGTCTCACGATGCCTTTGTAGACATTTGCTCCACCTACCTGAACTCCGACTAGGGCTGCGTAGGCGCACTCACTCCATCCAGCGTTAGGACTGGGATCTTGAGGGGCATCTCGGCGGCAAATCTGCAAAACAGACTTGGGTTTGCCCGACAGCAACGAGAGGGTTAACACCGTCAGGCGGCATGGAATCCAGGTGAGGTAGTCTTCTGTGCGGGCGCTAAACCAGCCGAGGTGAGTGTAGGGCGCTTCTCGATAGCCCACCATTGAATCGAGCGTACTGGCTGCTTTATATGCCAGCGCAAAGGGGACACTGCCAATGGGGGTGAAGGCTCCGGCGATCGCCCAAAACAAAGGAGCCATCACCCCGTCAGTGGCATTTTCTGTCACTGTTTCAAATATTGCCCGTAAGATCTCTGGTTCTGATAACTGTGCGGTGTCTCGTCCCACGTATAAACTAAGTTTTGATCGGGCTGCCGCTAAGTCTCCTTGATTTAACGGCAGCAAAACATCTTCAGCGGCAGATCTTAAACTGCGTCCAGCAAAGCAGCTTGCTAATAAGATAGATGAGATGGCGATCGCCACTCCCCAATGCACCCAACTCGCAGTTTGAAGAATTAACCATCCTGCAATTCCACTACCCCCTATCATTCCCAGTCCTAAAACGACTCCTGCTATCCGCAAACTTAAAGGGTGTCTGAGCCACTTTAGCGCGAAGTGAGTATATTGACTGATGAGCCAACCCATTACCTGAACGGGATGTAACCAGTTCCAGGGATCGCCAATGAGATAGTCGAGGAAAGAGGCGATCGCCAGTTCAAGAATTGCAGAATAGTTAACCCAATTTGTAATAAACATCATTTGAAATTAAACTGGTTTGCTAACTCCCACGGCCCGCCTTTGTAATACCAGAGCAGCAGTCCCTCTCCCTTACCCTGAAGGGGTTTCCACTCACGGGTAAGTTGGTCATACAACAAACGGGACTGATCGGGTGTCACCTTATTTTGAAGGGTGACATGAGGACGATAGCTTTGCTGGTCTTGACGACTTAGCCAATGATGCCAATGTGCTGCAAGCTGTTGACGAAACTGAATCAGTTCAGAGCAATTAACTTCTGCGGCAACTCCTTTACCCAAAAAGCGTAGCCTTTCAAAAGTGAGTGACAACATTGGGGTGCGAGAACAAGTCTCTTGCAAAGTCTGCTGAAGACTTGATTCCTGCTCAGCGGGAAGTGAGTGAAACAGTGTAACGTGAGCAGGCAGAAAGTTTCTTTCAGGCGGAAAGTGCTGCTGGCGCAACTGGTTGAAATAATTGAAGGTTTTCTGATCTAGCTTTAATGTCAAGACCAAAGGAGATAACTCAGACATAGGATTCATGCTCGTATCCACTTTTTTGCAGGGGCAAACCAATGGTTAATGTTGTTCCCTGCCCAAACTGACTGCTGGCGCTAATGTAACCGCCATGTGCTTCTCCAATGCGTTTGGCGATCGCCAGTTCCAACCCTGTACTGGTGCCCCTACGGGACGGATCGGTGGTGTAAAACTGCTCAAAAATTCCAGGCAAGTTTTGTTCTCTAATGCCAGTTCCCTGATCCCTAACTTTGATCATAATTCGCCTCCCTTCGCGCTGCCCTGTAATAAAGATTTTGGAACTTGGTTGAGAATGCTTAATTGCATTATCCAGGATGTTCAGTAGAGCCTGCAACAGTCGCTCTGGGTCGCCCTGAATTTGCAGATTCGCCACGTTTTGCTGAATCGAAATTTCTACCGACTGGATTCGAGTTTCCATTGCTCGTACAGGCCCGCTCAATCAAATCGGGCAATTAAGAATTAAAGACTCTGTGAAGTGAACGACCCATTCATCACACGACGTTAGTTTATATGAGATAACAGTGAGAATGAGTTTCTTTAGAAAGCTTTCTTCGATTCTTTTGAAATTGAAGTTGGAAATATAGTAGACCCACTCTGGAACTTGCCCAGTAATCCAACGTCTCGTTAGTAAAATATTCAGGTCTCTACCAATTTTTTTGGGTTATTGTCCATCCGTTCACTGTCAGTAGCTCGCTTTAAATAAACAGAAGATCAAGCTCCTAGCTATGTTATTGCCTGTCAAGGCACACTAAATTGGATAAGCGGAGCTTTGAACTTTAACTACAGTGACCTACTGAGTCGGCAGTTGTTGATAGATAGACCAGAAACTCAGCAGTACCACAGAAGCATTTGCTATTGCAAAATATTTATATTGACTCTGTTTTGGAGATGACAATTTAGCGGTGAGTAACTCAGGACATCTGCCAATTGATGTTACTCAAGAAGGAAAAATATGGCTATTCTCACAGTTAGTAGCACTGCGAATGACGGTGCAGGTTCGCTGAGACAGGCGATCGCCAACGCGAAAGCCGGAGATACCATTCAGTTTGCCTCTAACCTGGCAGGGCAAAAGATTACGCTCAGAAGCCAGCTTGAAATTAGCCCTGGTAAAAACTTAACCATTGATGGTGCAAATGCCGCAGGGTTAACCATTAGCGGCGACAAAACCACCCGCATTTTTTACGTCAATTCTAATCAAGATTTTCCGACTGGTTTAACGGTCAAGAACCTGACCGTTACTGATGCGTATACCGCTGAACGAGGCGGTGGCATTTTCGCAACTCATAAAGGAAATGTCACGGTAGAAAATGTTCGGTTTAATAATAACGTTGCCGATAAAGGCGGTGGCGCAATTTACACCGAATGGGAAACCAACTTAACCGTTACAAACAGCAAGTTTGACCGAAATCAGGCAACTCGGGGCAACGATGAGCGGGGAGCGGGGGCGATCGCTTTCCTCAGTCCCGGTAACTTTACCGTCAAGAATAGTGAGTTTACTAACAATCGCGGCATCAACGGTGGAGCGATCAATAGTCTCAACGGTAAACTCACCATTGAGAATTCCAGATTTATTAATAACGACACGACCTCTGCCAAATTTGATACAGGCAAAGGAAACGCTTTCTTACGCGGCTACGGGGGTGCTGTCTACACCGATCGGGCCAGTTCCAGCAACGAGGCATCTGGCACGATTCAAATTAAAAATAGTGTGTTTGAAGGAAATCGGGGACGAGGAGAAGGCGGAGCCGCTTATCTTTATACAGGCACCCAAGATAAAGTCATCATCGAATCCAGTGACTTTAAGAAGAATGAGGTTCTGGAATTGCCCAATGGCGGCAACGGCGGCAACGGCGGCGGACTCGTAGTGTTGAGTAACGGACTTAACAAAGGTCTGACAATTCGTGATACCGCTTTCACAGATAACACAGCCACAAGTCAGGGTGGTGGACTCTGGACAATGGATTCTCCAACCACCATCACGGGTAGCTTATTCTCAGGCAACAAGGTGTTTGGGACGAGCTACAGCAACGTTGGTGGAGCAATGGCCCTCTATAGCCCTACGGATATTGTTGACACCAAGATTCTCAACAACAGCGCAGGTTGGGTTGGCGGCGGAATTACTGCCATCGACAAGTTTCCAGTTACGGTCAAAGACACTGTTTTCTACAACAATACGGCTGATAACGGCACTAATAACTGGGGTATCCAGCAACACACAAGCCGTGAGTTAGCTGACAAAGGTGGCAACATCCAATGGCCGCCCAAGCGCACCAGCAATGCAAATGATTACAACGCGACAGCTCAAATCACCTTAGCTCAACCGACTGCAAGCGACTTAAATACGGATGGGATAGGAGCTTCTTCTGGCACAGGCAGCACGACTCCAGCGACTCCTGGTAGTGGCACCGATCCAGTCACTCCTGACACGGGTAATCCTGATCCAGCGACTCCTGACCCAGGCAGTAGCGAACCAACTCCTCCTGACCCGGTTGATACTGATCCAGGGACTCCTGACAACAGTGATACGGCTCCAGATGCTCCTGGTATAGGTGACGGCGATGAAGCAACTCCTGATCCAGGTAATCCTGATCCGGCGACTCCTGATGCGGGTAGTAGCGCTCCTCTTCCTGGCAAACCAATACCTCTTGTCGCTGTACCTGACACCGTTACAACAAAAGAAAACACTCCAGTTAAAATTAATATTCTTGCAAATGACACTTTCAGCGACAAAGATTCCTTTACTGTGACGCTAGTGGAAACTGCTGAGAAGGGCGATATTCGCATTGATAACAATGGCACTCCAAATCAAGTCGCTGATGACTTTGTTCTTTATACACCTGAAACCAACGTTACTGGTGCTGATCAGTTTACTTACCAGATCGACAAAGGTGACGGCAATGCTGTTACTGCTACGGTAAAGGTATCTATTGCTCCAGAGTCTAATTCAAGTCCGGCTCCCAGCCCCAGTCCGGCTCCTGTTCCAGCGCCACTTCCCAGCCCCAGTCCGACTCCAGACCCAGCACCTTCTCCAAGTCCCGCACCGATTCCAGTTTCGCCACTTCCCAGTTCCAGTCCGGCTCCAGACCCAGCACCGCTTCCTACTCCCAGTCCGGGTTCTACACCCAACCCCGTGCCCAGTCCCACACCGACTCCGGTTCCGCTGTCGCTCCCCACTCCCAACCCAACGCCAACTCCAGTTTCACCACTTCCTACTCCTACCCCTAGTTCGACTCCCGATTTGGCTTCACCTTCACCCACAATTCCAAATCGAAAACCTGTTTCTGCACCTGCTAAGCCGATGCGTTATGAAGCAGAGAATTTATCTTTGAACAACTATAGAACTGAGTGGTTTGAAGATTCTAAAGCTTCGGCTGAGAGACAAATCTCTTTGCGCGGCACGGGCAAGACTTCTGGTAGTGCTGAGGGCGTTTTTAAGGGAAGGGCAGGCGTTTATCAAGTCAAGATTGGCTATTATGACGAAAATGATGGGCAGTCTTCTGCTACAGTCACGGTCTCGGGCCAGAGCAAGCGCTTTAAGTTTGATCAGGATTTGTTCTCTGATTCGGCAATGCACGATGCCAAAGCGGTTGTCACGACCCATTCGGCTATCACTTTGAAAACGGGCGATCGCTTCAAAATCTCTGCACAGCTTGATGAAGGAGAGTTTGCCCGCTTTGACTACATTGAATTTATTCCCATTCCGCAGCGATCGCCTGTTGCAGGTAGAAACACAACAAACTCTCAAACACAGTCGAGAAATGCAGACGTACTATACGGTGAGGAAGGCAATGACTTTTTAGATGGGGGACGGGGCAATGACTTTTTAGACGGAGGACAGGGCAATGATGTCCTGATCGGAGTAGAAATGAAAAGCTCATCTCCAGGACGAAGTGAGAGAGATGTCCTGGTTGGGGGCAGGGGGACTGACCGATTCCAGGTGGGAGATGAGTCTCACATCTTTTACGATGATGATAAAGCAAATAGCTCTGGCTTAGGAGATTATGCGCTGATCAAAGATTTCAAGCCCGCTGAAGGAGATAGGATTCATTTACATGGCAAAGTTGATGACTATCGTATAGGAGCGGCTCCGTCACAGGTAGGCAGAGGTTCAGGAATTTATTACATGGAAGACGGACAGCGAGAGTTGATTGCTGTAGTTGAAAACCAGCAAAGTTTGAATCTGAGAAGCAGCAGTTTCAGATTTACTTAAAGCTTGGCGAGTCAAGCTTTGACAACTAAATCAGCATCATGACAAGGAAGAGGGGTAAGCCACAAATCGTAGGGACAGTTCACGTACCCCTGGCTTTGTGGTCTATGCAAGTGAAAACTGCTGTGAGGGGGCTGGGACTGGTGTATACACAGTAGCCCCAACGCTTCTCCTTATGGAAGCTATAGTCATGTAAGTTAGGACAAAAAGAGGCGGTGCTTTGCTCTACCTCCTTTTTTTGTTCTAATACCAATTCTTTACTAAAACTGCACT
>JAAUTN010000231.1 GCA_012031415.1 Leptolyngbyaceae cyanobacterium SM1_4_3
ATAAATACGGTGCTGCTAATGTTGCCTCAGCACTTGTCCGACGATCGGCACATCGATCGGCACAACCAGACATTGCTCGGAACCATAAAAATAAAAATTGATCTGCTAAAATCACCTGCTTCTGACCTTGAGCGACAAGGCAAAGAGCAGGTTCATGGAGGATATGCAGAGGTTCAGTCGGTTGCGAAGCACGAATCAAAAATAGCCGCGCGATCGCAGTGGCATGAACCCCATCTGCATTGGTGCGATCTGCAATTAGAGCCGCTAGCTCAGGCTGCTGGTTTTGAACAGTTTCTACCATCATGTCTCTGCTGTCACGATCGCTTAAAATCGCTGATTTAAATTCACGCAAGGCAGTCTTAAAAGACTCAGCCGCCCCCATCAGCTTATCGTCAATCTCCGGAACCTGGTGAAAGAAATGCAGGATTAGGCAAGAATTGAGCAGGTTCAGATTACCGCTGCCCAGTCTGACTCTCTTAGAGTGAAGGTGTAAGAAATGTACATTCACAGGTACAGGCTTATGTTGACTGATGATAATAATGCGAACGGAAAAAAAGTTGTTCTAATTACAGGTGCAAGCAGCGGTATCGGGAAAGCAACGGCGCTTTTACTATCGCAAAAAGATACCCAGGTCGTTTTGGGCGCACGACGCACCGATCGATTAGCCGCGATCGCCTCTGATATCCAGTCCAAAGGTGGTTCTGTTGCCTATCGCACCCTTGATGTCACCCGTCTCGAACAGATGCAAGATTTTGTGAACTTTGCCCAAGAGAAGTTTGGGCGCATTGATGTAATTGTCAACAATGCGGGTGTGATGCCGCTCTCAAAACTGGAGGTGCTGAAGATTGAGGAATGGAACCGAATGATTGACGTGAACATCCGGGGTGTTTTACATGGCATCGCGGCTGGACTACCGTTGATGCAGCAACAGGGTTGGGGACAGTTTATTAATCTCTCCTCGATCGGTGGACATATGGTTTACCCGACTGCTGCGGTTTACTGTGCGACGAAATTTGCAGTTATCGCCATTTCGGAAGGGCTACGCCAGGAAGTGAATAACATCCGAGTGACGGTGATTTCGCCAGGAGTAACCGAGTCAGAACTGGCCGATAGTATTTCCGATGACGCGGCGCGACAGGGAATGCAAGATTTTCGACGGATTGCTATCTCACCAGAAGCGATCGCCAGGGCAATTTCGTTTGCGATCGAACAGCCGAATGATGTCGATGTCAGCGAAATTATTGTTCGTCCTACTGCCAGCCCTTATTAATCACCAAGGGTGACAAACTCGCTTTTTCAAACGCAGCAAATATGCCGATCGAGGAGATTTAATCGTGAAATTTAGTCCTGTTCTTGCGGTGATACTCGCTCTCACCCTCGCACTCGTCCTTGCTTGCTCACCGATCTCAGCTTCAGCCCCAGGAATTGGCAAGTCTGACATAGAAGCCATTAACGCCGCTCGCACTGCCCGATCTACGGCGATCGCCAACAGACATGCTGCTGCCGCCGCTGCTGTGGCTACGGAGGACGGAATAATCCTACCGCCCAATCTGCCGCCACGACAGGGGCAACCTGCCCTGCGCGAGTGGTTTACCAACTTCCCTGCAACCGCTGTCGCCTTCACCTCGATCGAGATTGATGGTTCTAACCGGATTGCCTACGATCGTGGCACTTATGAGGCAACTGCAAAAGATGGGACTATCACACCGGGCAAGTATCTTTGGATCTGGAGGAAGCAAGATGACGGTTCGTGGCGGGCTGCGATCGCAATGTGGAGTCTGAATGCTCCTGCACCGTGATGTCGAGCAACAAAATTTTCTCGCTTGTCAAGGATTCTGAAATTTATCTGTTTAAGGGATTACGAACAGCCTATCACCATGGCTGAGGACATGAATGTTCGTAAAATGTGCGGATTGCTCAACGAGCAGAGTAAATCGGAGCAGAAGTCGTACTGTTTATCTGGGTTCCATATGAAGTTCTGAATGAGAGTGGAGCGAGGTAGACTGGCGAATCACGAAAGAGCAATGGGATCGTTACACCATCGATCGCGCGCGCGGGGTTCAGAAACCGGGTTTCTTGGTAATATCTCGTGAGGAGGCGAAAATTGTCACAGAAACCCGGTTTCTTGGACTTCATGTTAACTATATATTCCCATCGATCGACCCATCGAGCGAGCAGTTCATCCAACTCATGGCGCAATATTCCCTAAGCCATAAACTCACAATTCCCGATGCTATAATTGCCGCCACCGCAGCCTCTATACCCTAAACCTCAAAGATTTTCGCTTTATCCAAGGCTTAAAAATATATCAATCTCTCCTGTCTCCCTGACCCAAATGGCAAATAGTCTTCCTGAAATGAAATTGCATGATGTAATCGAGATTGTGCAACTTTTCGATCGGCATCATATTAAGTTTCATGTTGATGGTGGATGGGGTGTTGATGCGTTACTTGAACAACAAACACGCCCCATGCTGATTTGGACATTGCAATTCAGCACAAAGACTCGACACAAGTCCGTGCTTTACTAGAAGCGCGAGGATACAGTGATGTGCAGCGTGCTGATAGTAGTGAATTCAACTTTGTCTTAGGTGATTATCAAGGTCATCAAGTTGGGGGTTGTCCGAAAGGTTGCTAGCGGCGGGTGAACGGGAACGTTAGACAGCTTTCTGCCTTGCACTTCTAAAATTTAATTTTTTCCGAGAACATGAATAGTGATTGGCCTTTTGATCAAGCTCAAAATGTTGCAGCTATTACAACTAAACAAGTTTTGAATGAGAACTACCCAATTTTAGAAGTTGTTCATTATTCTGATGACGATTCGTGGGCTTTTAGCTGTGGGACGACAAATGAATCACTTGATGGCAGGATCGTTGGCATGGGGCGCATTGTTGAGAAGGATCCAACTCTAAAACAAATAGCCGATCTACCATCTGGTTGGGGTGCTTGGCGTGAAAAAGTTGGAGGTGAATGGACACGATACAGTAATGATGAGTGTTAATATTGCAGCTCTATGAGGGCAATGTCTAACAAGGCCATGCAAGGGACGCTCGAAGCACGCTACTGGTCAATGCTTTAAAGTAATCCTCGCGCCCCTGATGGCCATGCCGTTAGCCTGAACAGCATTCCTCTAAGTCAAGATTTTGATCCCTGAAAAAGGGATTGTAAAATACAGATAACAAAGTTATTTATTTTCTCATGCAAAATCAAGAACAAGCTGTAGTCTTCGACGAAGAACGTGCCGCAACCTATGACGAAAGATTTGCTAAACTCGCTCCATTACGCGACACACTTCATTTGCTGACCCGCCTGATCCTTGCCGATCTGCCGATCAATGCGCGGATTCTTTGTGTCGGTGTTGGTACTGGTTTGGAATTGATTTATCTCGCCCGTGAATTTCCCCAGTGGCAATTTACAGCGGTTGAACCTGCCCCCGCAATGCTTGAAATTTGCCGTCAGAAAGCCGAAGCAAGTGGGATTGCATCGCGTTGCACTTGGCATGAAGGCTATCTAGATTCGTTACCTGTTTCGGAGCCGTTTGATGCGGCAACTTGCCTACTGGTTTCGCACTTCTTTATGCAGCAAGAGGAGAGGCGCAACTTCTTCGGTCAAATTGCGGCACGACTTCGTCCTCAAGGATATTTAGTTAGTGCGGATTTAGCATCTGATATGTCCACTTCGTCCTATCAAAGCTTGCGTGAGGTTTGGACTCGGATGTTGCAGTATGCCGAATATCCTGAGCAGACAATCAAAGACTTTCTCGATTCTCATGGTCGGGATGCGGCGGTGTTACCATCTCATGAAGTCTCGGCAATTATTGCATCCAGCGGATTTGATAGTCCAGTGCTATTCATGCAGACTCTGTTTATACATGCTTGGTATGCAATTCGACCATAAGGGGATTAAAAGTTTTCAACCACTGCCTAACAAGCCCGTTGCACTCCGATCGTCGAAAGTTGGTCGGTTGTGATGTAGAGGCTACCTGCGGCGGGTGAACGGGAACGTTAGGCAGCTTGAGGTTGTCTCTGAGGGCGATTGCCAAAAGGATATTCCCTTGTATTTGTAACTCGGTATTGCAGGCATCTCTAGACTTGTCTAATCAAAAATGACAGCAACAATCTGGTCATTTCTTCCTCAAGTTGGTTCTCTTGCAGAAACTCTGGATGCTCAATCACCGCAGCATGAACTAGGGATTCGATCGTTCGCTCCAGGATAAATACAGTCAATTCTAGATTCTGTACCTGAATTCGATCGTGTCTTTGCACCAAAAACTCACGCAGTAGCAGGATGATTTTGGCTTCCGCAGAACTCTGGTTCAGACGCGGCACTTGCTCATCTAAGACTTGATGCAGAGTGGGATCAATCCGGTGGGCAGCAACGCAGGCTTTGACTAACTCATGCAAAGCCACCTCAATGGGCTGTTGGGCGGTCTGATTCACCGCAGCTTCCACGATTTCCGCCATTTCATCAATGTGACGCTCTCTCAGGGCGGTCATGATGGCTTCTTTGTTGGGAAAGTACTGATACAGTGAGCCAATACTGACCCCCGCTCGTTCGGCAATGCGATTTGTGCTGGCGGTGTCGTACCCGTCTTCCGTCAGAATGTGAGCGGCTGCGGTCAGGATCGCATCGACCGTCATCTTAGAGCGGTCTTGTTTCGGCTGTTTGCGGGGTGTTACGCGAGTTTTGTGAGGCATCGGGGTGAGGGAAATGAATGCGAGTTGATGAGCATAAGTGGTGCTTCTACAATATGAGTTATAGCTCACATTATTCAAGGACGGTCAAATGATTCTAGTAACTGGAGCAACGGGGAGCAACGGTACAGAGATTGTCAAGCGACTCGCAGCGCAAAACGTGCCAGTCCGGGCAATGGTTCGCAATCGGGATCGAGCCAGTGCGATCGCACTCCCGAATGTTGAGATTGTGGAGGGAGACTTTGATCGCCCTAAAACGCTGTTAAGTGCTTTAGTGAACGTCGATCGTGCCTTTGTTCTGACCAACTCAACAGAACACGCAGAAGCACAGCAACTCGCGTTTGTCGATGCGGCACACCAGAGCGGTGTCAACCATATCGTCAAACTGTCACAATTTGCAGCCGATGCCCAGTCGCCGGTGCGCTTTTTGCGTTACCATGCCGCCGTGGAAGCAGCGATTCAAGCATCAGGCATGGCGTACACGTTTTTTGCGCCCCAACCTCTTTATGCAGGGCTTATTAAACTTCCGATCCACGATCGTGAGCCAAAATGCGTTTTACGCAGCAATCGACGATGCAAAGGTTAGCGTGGTGGACGTGCGCGACATTGCAGAGTCCGCTGTGGCTGCTCTAACACAAGCAGGCCATGAAGGGAAGATTTACAACCTTACCGGACCGCAGGCATTAACTCACGCTGAGATGGCAGAACAACTTTCCGCTGCGCTCAGTCGTCAAATTGCGTTCATCAACATTCCACCTGAAGCAATGCGTGATCAACTGCTCAGCATTGGGATTCCAGTCTGGCAAGCAGACGGACTGCTTGAGGATTACGCGCATTATCGGCGCAATGAGGCGGCGGCGGTGTTGTCTGGTGTGCAGGACGCGATTGGTAAAGAGCCACGCAGTTTTAAGGCATTTGCCCGCGACTATGCAAAATATTTGGCTAAACGCTGCCTAACCCGTCAAATGAAGCGGACAGTTGAGATATCTCGTGAGATTGCAACGGTTATCTGCTGCCGCTTATCTTGGTCGTTAGCTTGCAAAGTTAGGTGTAACGGTAGCGTATGAGTGAAAGAATTGAACCAATTAGCTTGAGTGATGTTGTACAAGTATTGGGAGCCTCGGTGCAAGGAGAAGTAAATTGGACAGTATGGGGCATTTCCACAGATACTCGCATAATGTCAACACCTAATTCACTATTCTTTGCTCTACGGGGAGAGAATTTTGATGGACATAATGAATCAGGTAGCAGACTTTCGGGTAACAGATATTAAGTACATTGACAACAAAGATACTTGTTTCAAAATTAATGGTGTTGATGTTGAACTGCACGCAACAGGAGAGCATCATGCCATCAATGCGGCAGCAGCTTGTGCAGTTTCTTCAGCACTCGATCTCCCTCTAACTGAAGTGGCAGAGCATCTTAGTCATTTCAGACCTTTTCAAAGTCGAGGCACAAGCTTTAGAACTTCTGATAACATTACCGTGCTTGATGATACCTATAACGCGGCTCCTGACTCTTTTCGATCTGCATTACAGACGCTTACTGTATTAGCAGGAGGTACTCGGAGGACAGTTGCGGTTTTGGGAGATATGAAAGAACTTGGACGTTTTAGTTCTGAGGCGCATCGATATGTAGGTCAAATAGTCAAACAGCGAGACGTGCAGCTTTTGATTACTGTAGGTCAATATGCTAGAGAAATTGCTGACGAAGCAACTCATCTGCCCTCCTCGCAAAAACATCATTTTGTTGATGCTGAAGCAGCCTATCGCCAAATTCGAGATTTAGTTCAACTTCTCTACGGACAAAGGCGTAATTCGTATCGCATCCTGTTCACTGTTTTAGAAGAGGTATCTACAGTTCGCATCCTTCACGTTCGCCATTCCTCACAACCAGTGATTGGTGAAGTGCTAGAAGATCCAGATGCCAGCTAACAAGTCGCTGCACCGGAACACCTCAAACTGGTCGGTTGAGTTGCAAAAGTTGTCTGTGTCCGGTGAGCTTAGTCGTTATCTCGCAAACGCTGCCTGACCTTGAAGATAATTCGGAAGCTCGATCGAGAGCTTGACCTACAGAAAATTGGTAGAATAAATAAAATAGAAATAAACTCCATTACCCATTACCTAAAAAATGATCGCCACAAAAGAAAACTTTCCCCAACTTACCCCAGCAGAATACTTCACCTGGGAAGAAAAGCAGCTAGAAAAACATGAGTATATCGACGGTCAAGTCTACGCCATGAGCGGCGGCAGCAAAAACCACAGCTTAATCTCGGTCAGATTTATTACCCTGTTTTCCAATCATCTCGAAGACGGCGGCTGCGAAACAGGTAACTCAGACCTGAGAATCAATATTGTCGGAACAACTAACTACACCTATCCTGATGTCAGCGTTACCTGCGACGATCGCGATAAAACCACAACCCAATATATTACCTACCCCTGTTTAATCGTTGAAGTTCTTTCTCCCAGCACTGAGGCATACGATCGCGGGGGAAAATTTAGAATGTATCGTAAAAACCCTGTCTTACAAGATTACCTATTGGTTAGTTCCACCAGTATCGAAATGGATTTGTATCACAAAAATGATGCTGGTGAATGGATTATTATTAACTACAAAGAAGGCGATAGCATTCAACTAAAAAGCATCAATCTTAGTTTTGCGATCGAGCAAGTCTATCGCGGACTCGACCTTACACAAGAACGTGAATCAACTATCTGAATCGACCGAAATTTATTTGGCTTCGCCTGGGAAACTGCTCGACATTGCAAGTTGAAAATTTGCTACGTCGTTATCGGTGAGGAGGTATGCGTTCTAAAGGAACCGTAGTCGTCAAAATTGGATCTTCTTGCATGTTCCAACCAGATGGCAGAGCCAGTTTAAGTAACTTGGCTAGATTGGCAGAGACTATCGCCAAACTGTCGAAACTCTGGGAAAGGGTTGTTCTTGTTTCATCTGGCGCGATCGCTCTTGGTCGTCAGCATTTGAATACGACGCTAGTCCCTTAGAGCATTGCTGAAAAGCAAGCGTTGGCATCAGTGGGGCAACTCTACTTAATGAACTTATACAAAGGGTTTCTCGACCAACTAGATCTTACTGTGGGGCAAGTATTAGTTTCCAAGTCAGATTTTGGTGATGCTGTTCGTAATGAAAACATATTGAATACTTTTGAGAACCTATTCAAATTTGGAGTAATTCCAATTGTCAATGAAAACGATACGGTGGCTACTGAGGAAATTAAATATGGTGATAATGATGAACTTTCTGCCCTTGTTGCTGGTTTTTTAGATGCTGAATGGCTGTTTGTTTTGACTAACCATGAGGGTATATTTATTCCATCTGAATCTGAGCCTCAAATGGTTCATTCCATTACAACATTGGAGGTTTTGCAAGAGATCTATTCTTCAATTAAATCCTATGGGAAGTATGCAAATTTGAGGAGCAAAATTAAAGCTGCTGAGATTGCTGCTTACAGGAATGTGAAGACGGTGATCATCGACGGCTACGTTCCTATGAACGTACTTGAGGTTCTATCAGGGCAAGAGATAGGAACCAAAATCGAGATTCAGAACATACGGTACTTGCACCTAAAAGAGTATCGTTTGAAATACTCTTCAGATCCGATCGGGAGGATATACATTAATGCTGGGGCTGCAAAAGCAATTTTGGAAAGAAAAGCCTCTTTATTGCCTGTAGGTATATTGAGAGTTGAGGAGAGCTTTCCAGAGCAGTCAGTTGTAGCAGTATATGACGAAAACAACCAAAATATTGCAAAAGGGGTAGTAAGATACTCCAGTAATACGATCGACAAAATGAAAGGACTAAAATCGGCTGAGCTTGACTCCTTTTTTGATGGAAAGGGTGAAGTTATCAACCGAGATTACATGGTGTTTCTAGATTGAATTCTAGAAACTTCTTATCAACTTCTCAATAGAACAAGACGGAGCAATCATGGCTGACAAGATTACGAAGCGCGACGAAGATTACTCCCGCTGGTATCTCGATATTATCGACAAGGCTCGATTAGCTGAAGACTCTGGTGTCAAAGGCTGCATGGTGATACGACCAGAGGGCTACGCCATCTGGGAAAAAATGCAACAGACGCTGGACAAGATGTTCAAGGATACAGGACATGTCAATGCATATTTTCCTATGTTCATCCCGGTGAGCTACTTTTCTAAGGAAGCTGAACACGTCGCTGGATTCGCTAAAGAATGTGCCGTAGTAACTCACCATCGGTTGATGACAACAAGTGATGGAAAAATTACCGTAGACCCTGATGCTGAATTGACAGAGCCTTTAGTCGTCAGACCAACCAGTGAGACAATCATCTGGAACACCTACAAAAACTGGATTCAGAGTTACCGAGATCTACCTCTCTTGATCAATCAGTGGGCAAATATCTGTAGATGGGAAATGAGGACTCGCCCTTTCCTTCGCACAACAGAATTTTTGTGGCAAGAGGGGCATACTGCTCACGCTACATATGAAGAAGCCGAGGCTGAAGCCAGTCAAATGTTAGGCGTTTACAAAGCATTCCTTGAAGACTACCTCGCTGTGCCTGTTTTTGATGGTCAAAAAACTGAGAATGAAAAATTCCCTGGGGCTGACCATACTTATACTGTTGAAACGATGACCCAAGATCGCCGTGCGATTCAAGTTGGGACAAGCCACCACCTCGGCACAACATTTTCAAAAGCTTTTGATGTCACCTATCAATCATCTCAAGGAACACTTGAGTACCCATTTGCAACCAGTTGGGGAGTGACGACTCGACTGATTGGCGCAATGATTATGGTTCACTCAGATGATCAGGGGTTCGTTTGTCCGCCTCGTATTGCTCCCATCCAAGTTGTTGCTGTTCCTATCTATAAGAAGGATGAGGAGAAAGACGATGTAATCTCTACCTTAAAAGGTTTGCGAGAGCGTTTCAAAACTTTGGATCAGTTTTCATTCAAAATTGACGAACGTGAAAGTCTGAGTCCTGGTTTTAAGTTTAATGACTGGGAACTGAAGGGTATTCCACTACGGTTGGAACTTGGACCGAAGGATCTTGCTAATAAGTCTTGTGTCTTAGCCCGTCGGGATACAGGTGAAAAAATTAGTGTTCCATTAGATCAACTGGAAGAGCGGATTCCTGTAATTCTAGAGTCGATCCAGACAACTCTCTTCAAGAAAGCCCAAGCCTTCCAACAGCAGAATACCTATTCTGTGGAGACATATGAGGAGTTTAAAATTTCTTTAGAAGAGAAACCTGGTTTCTACTCTGTCTACTTTGCAGGTACCACAGATGATGAAGACAAGATTAAGGAGGAGACTAAGGCAACTGGTCGCTGTATTCCCTTTGCCTTACAGGGCGAAGCGGGGAAATGCTTCTACACTGGAAAAGAGACTGCCCAGCGTGTAATTTTTGCGAAGGCTTATTAATAGTCCAAGTGCCGCTAGGATGCAGTTCTAAATCCTAGCGGACTATGAGCTATCATAGATCTGGACTTATAGCAAGCCGCGATGCGGTGAAGAGGTAGCCCATGCAAACTATCCTTTGAGCCATGAGGATGTGGCAAAGCTCGCAAGGCAGTTGTACGACAGCAGTATCCGCCAAAAGGTGGAGAAAGAAGGCAACATCGGCAAGATGGTGATCATCGACGTTGAGACAGGTGATTATGAAGTAGACAAAAATGGCTTACACGCATCGAACCGTCTCAACGAACGACATCCAGATTCTAGGCAGTTTGGGCTTCGCATCGGTTATAATGTGGCAGCTTCGCTCGGTGGTGTAATGGAGCGCGTCAGCCAGTGATTTCCGGAATTGTTACAGAAGGACATGCGATCGTCTCCGTAATGTTTCGCATTCCGAATCGATCGGATACACCGATTGATTTTGTAGTGGATACAGGGTTCACAGATGAACTGTGCTTGCCGCCAGAAGCGGTGGCTCTATTAAGGTTACGTTTCAAATATGCAATGCCCGTGAATTTGGCTGATAATAGTGAAGTCACTTTGCCAGTTCACGAGGCAATTATTCTTTGGAATGGAGAAGAGCGTGAAGTTCGTGTAATGGCTACAGGGCGAAGACCGCTACTCGGAACGGCTCTGATGGATGAACATGAACTTGTCGTGCAATTCACAGAGGGTGGATTGGTCACAATTGATGAGTTGTAGAAGCGCTCTCGGTGTGTAGCAGCGCAGGCTAACAATTCGGTTGCAGCGGGCGGTTTAGAAACTTGGTATGGATGCAAAGGTTAATAGCCGCCGCTGAACCGAGCCGTTATCTCGCAAGCTCCAGAGGTGGCGCTCTTTCAGGGAACTTTCACCCCGAAAAGTTCAGGTTCAGTTCAGGTATGGGTGGGAGTGCGATCGCCCCCCCAACAAAGGTTGAGTTCATCCAGGTTTGTGTCTCCATTCCCAGTTCCAGATTGTTAACGGTGAGATGGAAAGGTTCAGTTTTTGCAGGGAGTTTTCAGAGTGAAAGGTTCTGAGAGATTTCTGGGGGCGATCGCCTGAAAGTTTCTGCCCGTGAAGATAAAGTGCGATCGCGGCAAGCTAACAATTCAAATGCAGCGGACGTACCGGGGAATGTCGGTGGTGGGGCAACGATAGCGATCGCCGCTGATTTGAGCCGTTATGCGGCTTAATCGATCGCCTCAAAGCAGTGAAATTAGTTACCAAGTATCGTAATATTTATTTTCGTCAGAATTTAGTGGACTGTTCCTAATATGT
>JAAUTN010000029.1 GCA_012031415.1 Leptolyngbyaceae cyanobacterium SM1_4_3
GCCCGATGGCAGCACGGCTAAGGTGACGCTTCAGCAGCGATTTGAGTTAGCGATCGCCAAGCTGATGCCATCCTTTCCATGCCCCTGCGCCGTCTCACCGGGCTAGAGCGACAAAACTGCAAGACAACTACGACCAGCTTACTCAGCGAATGCAAGAGCTACACGAACTGCTCAACAATCGGCGAGAGTTGCTCAAAGTACTGAAAAAAGACCTGCGTACCCTCAAGCGCAAATACACCGACCAGCGCCGCACTCGCATTCAAACCGAAGCAGAACGCGCCAAAGAGTCTAAGCGTCTGGCAGAAACAACCGCTGATGAGGTCGAGGTTGAACAAGCCGTTGTTCTAGAATTCACCCACCGAGGATATATTCGCCGCCTGACTCCAAGAGCCTTCAAGCGGCAGCAATCCCAAGAAACCCAGAATGGCGCGACGCTGATTGAGGGGGACTTTACGGTTAAAGTGCAAACTGCAAAGACGAAACAGGAGCTACTCATCTTGACTCGCAGCGGCAAAGCTTACACCACTCTAATTGGTGACATTCCTCAAACGCCCAGAAACTCCAGAGGAACGCCGCTGATTACGCTGTTGCCGTCGGCGGCACATGGCGACCCAGAGACTATCGTTGAGCAGTTTGTCTTGTCGGACGCGATCGCCAATCACGACCTGATCCTGCTTACCCGCCAGGGCAGAATCAAGCGCCTGCCTCTGACAGAGTTTGCTAACTTAACTGGGCGAGGACTCACCGCGCTAAAGCTCAAAGAAGGCGATGAGTTGCTGTATGCCGTTCCAGCCGAAACTGGAGAACATCTGGTTCTGGCAACGTCAGGCGGGCGAATGCTGCGGTTTGAAGTGAACGATCAGCAGGTGCCCGTTCAAAGCCGCACGGCTCAAGGATCGGCTGCAATTCGACTGGGTAAACAGGAACAGCTAATTGGCTGTGTCGCACTCCAGGTCAAGGATGAAGTCTTTCTAGTTTCAGCGAATGGCTATGGAAAACGAATGCCCGCTAGCGCCCTACGCCTCGCCAATTGTGGAGATTTGGGACTTCAGGCAATGCAGTTTGCGACCAAAACCGATACGTTGGTTGGCGTTACTCCTGCCTCACCCGCAACAGATGTGACGTTGCTAACGGATGCAGATCGACTGGTGGTGCTGCCTCTTACACAGGTTGCGGTGCAGGGCAAAGATGGCGGGGGCGATCGCCTCTTTAAGCCCAACAAGCGCGAAAAAGTGGTAGCGGTGACAATAGTGTCATCTAAAACCGATGAACAAGCTGATGAAATGGATTCTGAGGAGTCTTAGTTTAGTTTTGGGCCATTTGGTGGCTCAGGTGCGGGTGCATTTGAGAATAGAAACTGTAGAGGCGATCGCCTCTTGCTTATTCTCAACGGCATACTGCACCGTAATTCCATCCCCAAGCTGAATGATCAGACACAGCTTAGAACTTTCTTCTTCTGCTCTCGCTCCCGTGAGCAGTTTCTTTTCCATGAGAAGCATGGGTCACTCCTAAAAAGCGTAATGTTAAGCACCAAAGTGACACCCTGACGGATAGTTTTTCGTTCAAACAGCCAAAGGAGAATGATTCCTTAGAATCTCCGGCGCGATGTCTGCCTGATCAGCAAAAAAAGCAGCAGCGCGGAATAAACTCAATTGCATTTTGAACAAGACTATCTCTTAACAAACTCATAGCTTTAACAGTACTGAACTAAATTTTTACCGCTCAAAACCGTAGAGTTAAGCGTCAAAATTGGATTCAATAATCCTGTAATGCCTTTTTAATTAAGTCCAGTCCGGATCGCACCCTTAGAATAGCTGGACTATACTTTCAGTGTAAGCACCCATTCAGGTGAGCAAATCTCACTCTATACATAAAGCTTGACCCCTCTAAAGACAGGTTTTATCAGGTCATCAACACAGTTGCCGCTATTACTTTTCAGGCGGCAACGCCATTCTTTGAGGCAATAGGGGAAAATAAGCTGAAACACTTAAACATAGGGAACACGGGCTTACTGTGGCGCAGGTTGTTTTAGAGAACGTATATAAAAGTTTTCTGCGGCATCAAAGCAGACAAACTAGCGTTGTGACGGCAGGCGCTCTTGTGCCGCCTATAGAGGAAGCACTGACCGAAACGCCAACGACAACGACCGCTTCAATGGTGAATGTCTTGAGGCGCATCAACCTGGGGGTCAAAGATGGGGAATTCATGGTGTTGGTGGGTCCATCCGGCTGTGGTAAAAGCACCCTGCTGAGACTGATTGCCGGACTGGAGCCAGTGACGGGTGGCAACATCTGGGTGGGCGATCGCCAAGTCAACGACCTGCCTCCCAAACAGCGTGACATTGCAATGGTGTTTCAAAACTACGCGCTGTATCCCCACATGACGGTTTACGACAACCTGGCATTTGGGCTACGCCGCACGAAGGCAGCGCACCGCTCTGCCACACCCCAAACTTTAGATGCCAAAACTCAGAGCCGTAGTTTTGCCTGGACAGAAAATTTTTTGACCACGCTCACCCGCCCCTTCCCCAAACGACTGCGCTACTGGTCGCAGCAAGAGCGGGAAATCGACCAGCGAATCCGCGCTGTTGCCCAAATTCTGCAAATTCAAGCGCTGCTCGAGCGCCTGCCCAAACAGCTTTCAGGCGGACAAAAACAGCGAGTCGCCCTCGGTCGAGCAATGGCGCGAAACCCACAGGTGTTTTTGATGGACGAGCCGCTGTCTAACCTGGATGCCAAACTTCGCACCGAAACCCGTGCCCAAATCGTCAACCTTCAGCGTCAACTGGGCACCACAACCATCTACGTCACTCACGACCAGGTTGAAGCGATGACGATGGGCGATCGCATTGCCGTCATGAACGCCGGACAAATTCAGCAAATTGCTCCGCCGCTAGAACTCTACAACCGCCCTGCCAATCGATTTGTGGCAGAGTTTATCGGTTCGCCCCAGATGAATTTCTTACCCGTCCAAATTAGGGCACCGCTGACGATAGTTCACCCGCAGTTTCGGTTAACTCTGCCTGAAATTTGGGAAACTGCACTAAGCCAGTACACTGGGCGATCGCTCACCCTGGGAATCCGCCCCGAACACCTCAGCCTCAGCGTTGCCGCTCCCAAAAACATTCCCGTCCGGGTAGAACGGGTGGAAGCTTTGGGCAATGAAACTCAACTGATCCTGAGTCTAATAGAGTTGGCTGCTACATCTGAGCCAACAGTTCTAAGATCGCGAGTTGAGCCAGATCGAAGGATTAGCCTGGGAGAAGAACTGTGGCTGGCGATCGCCACCGACAAAGTTCATCTATTCGATCCTGAAACAGGAGAGGCGATCGCTCACCACTAGATAACTCTCGCCCAATTACCCAAGCCCAAGTTTTTTGCTCTCGCCCCCGCTTGCTCCATACAACATCAACAATAAGTAGACAAAATAGGCGTAAAGTTACCTGCCAGATCATTGCGACTTATGGAACTGGCAGTTACATTAGTTAACGAAGGTTGGCAAAACATTACAAAATTGGAGTTCAAGTTATGCAGAACGAAAACCGCAACGCATGGAACTGGGGCTTCACTCCCGGAGCCGAAACCTGGAACGGTCGTCTGGCTATGATCGGCTTTGTTGCTGCTGTCGCCATTGAATATGGTTCTGGTCAAGGTGTGCTTCACTTTTGGGGTCTGATGTAATCTCTCTAAGAGCGCTGCTTGCACTGCAAGTCAAGCACTCATAGGGCTAAAGAAAAGTGCCCCGCATTTGCAAGGGCACTTTCTTGTTTCCTGAGCGTCCTAAATGCAGGAAGGGAAATTATCCAAAAATGGGACGCTCCGCCAATTCCAGAGAAATTCTTAGCGGATATATTCCTTTAGGACACTGTTGCGGTTTGGATGGCGCAGCTTCCGAAGCGCCTTTGCCTCTATTTGACGAATCCGCTCACGGGTAACGTTAAAGATTTGACCGATTTCTTCCAGGGTCTTCATCCGTCCGTCGTCCAGACCGTAGCGCAGGCGCAACACATCGCGTTCGCGCGGGCTAAGAGTACCTAAAACGCTCTCCAGGTCTTCTCTAAGCAAATTCTTAGAAACCTGGTCTTCAGGAGTTTCACCATCAGACTCAATGAAGTCGCCCAGGCGAGAATCTTCCTCTTTACCAATCGGAGTTTCTAACGAAATGGGCAATTGAGCCGACTTTGCAATGAAGCGCAGTTTCTCAATTGTCATTTCCATCCGGGTTGCAATTTCTTCCTCGGTAGGCTTCCGTCCCATTTCCTGAGAAAGCAGCTTGGTGGTTTTCTTGATCCGAGAAATGGTTTCGTAGAGGTGGACGGGAAGACGAATGGTACGAGACTGGTCAGCGATCGCCCGCGTAATAGCCTGCCGAATCCACCAGGTTGCATAGGTTGAAAACTTGTAACCCTTTTCATGGTCAAACTTTTCAGCCGCACGAATCAAACCCAAACTGCCTTCCTGAATCAAATCTTGAAAGGAAAGTCCCCGGTTCATATACTTCTTGGCGATCGACACTACCAACCGCAGGTTTGACTGCACCATCTTATCCTTCGCTCGGCGGCCCACATGAAGACGATGGCGAAAAGCAGGGAGAGGCATATCAACCGCGTTAGCCCATTCTTTATCAAAAGGCTCTCGCTCTAAATCCTGGACAAGCTGTTCGCGAATTCTTTCAAGCTCCAGCAAATCTGCGATCTTACGAGCAAGCTCAATTTCTTCATCTGCTCTCAGGAGTCGGATTCGACCAATTTCCTGTAGGTAGAGCCGGATCGAGTCTTCAGTGTAATGTTTCTTCTTGGCTTGTGCCCGACGACGGTTGGTCTTTCCTTTCGTGACCTTCCCATCCTCTTCATCAGGCTGAGCATCAAAGATTTCGTCTCGATCATCTCCGTCCTCAATCAAAAGCTCTAGCTCGCTTTCGGGCTGATCAATGGTTTCGAGTACGTCGTTAGCCTGGGTCATGCCGCGCTCCTCATGCTCCTTAGGTCAAAAAGTCAAAGGCTTGTAAAAAACAGAAGGATAACATGAACTGCCTCTTTTGATAGAGGGATGTCCATGAATTTTTTCAGACAATCATTAAACTCTTGCTATTGAATTTTTTTAATTAGTGGGAATGGAGATCTTTGCCCTTACCCACACTAACCAGCAAGAGAGCTAGCGCTTAGTGGTCTAGCACACGTTAATCAACAAGGCATACTTCTCCCAAGACATTCAACATCGGGTAGAGGCACCAAGATGTAAATTTGCCCTGCGAGTTTCGCAAAGATGTCTCCGATTGTAGCTTTTCTCACAAAATTTGCACGCTTTGATCTAAATTCTTGTTGCAGCTAGGGCTAGCAAAATGAAGCTCTTCTCCAAAAAGTCAGCGTTTCATCACAGTTCAACCGAAAGGCTATTCCATGATTAGACGATACTTACAAGGTTAACGGCGTTTTAGGCAAAGTATATTGTGACAAACAGCCTAACCGGATTCAGCCATTCTAATGAATCCAGGGAGAAAAGGGGAGAAAAGCGCATAAAAATATCTCAAATCAAATCTTGCCTCCAATCATTTATTTTTTATAGGGCTAATCATTAGGTTTTAGAATCATGGACTAAATAAAACCTGATATGTTTTGGAAGTGCCGTGTGGAGTGCGGCACTTCCAAAAATATCGCAGGTTAATCAACTCACGATCCTCAAGGAGGGGAGGCTTGCCTCCTGCGTTCAACCTGTACGATTACAGCTAGAGCTGTGTTACTTTTGCTGAGTTGCACCTGTACTGGGCTGAAGCGCCTTGATCTGACTGGCAAACAGTCCGGCTCCAGTACCTACTACAGCTAGCAAAAAGCCGAAGGTGCCTGCCCCGGATTGGTTTTCAAGGCGTAGCTGTAAGTTTATGCGCTCTGGAGTCTGGAGAAAACGATTGATATCTTCTGTCACCTCTGTTTTCCAGTCCCGTTTTGTAGGGGAAGAAGTGGTTAGGGGAATTTCACCTGTGTGGGTAAGTAGAACAACCTGGTAGCCCACATGATAGTGATGACGGTGTAGCTGTGCTAGCTTCGCTTCATGCAAATCGGTTAGCGCTATTTCTTGAGTGGTAGAAACAAGGGGTCTGTAGGTGGTCAGTTTACAGATGCCCTCCGAAGTGGAGTGGTTAATTAGTGAAGCGTGACGCTGGCAAGTTAGAGTTGTAAACCCACCTGCACCCATCAGTACAATACCTGTCATTGAGATCAGAACGCCAAGCAACCAAACTCCTGTTGGCTGAGGAACTGAATAATCTTTAGACTTGATTGGCTCTAGAATAACCATACTTTCGAGATTTTGAGTTGGGTGTCTGCTGTCGCTCTTGTCCCTTCTTATTTCTTCTAAATATGGCATTGTCAAGAAGGAATGCATCAGGCTAAGTAGATAGATGCCTAAGAAACAAAAATTTCCTTATCTGGTAGGCTCTCGATGGACAGCACAACAGACCACTTGGGGGTGGCGACATTTTCAAGTTGTAAATCGCAAGAATGAAGGTCGCTGGGTGTTTGCTGAAATGGTTGCAGCCTGTGATCCAACGGTTCGCTTTTGGCTGAATGCGAAACAGCTTAAGGATAGAGAGTTGTGGTTAGCGGGGTGGCAGTCGTTGGGGGAAAGGATGAGGGATGAGAGATGAGGGATGAGGGATGAGGGGGATTTTGAGCGGTAGAATCTGGGGATGATGAATTTGCATTTGCCTGCTGGAATTCCTGCTTGCGCCTGGAAACGCCCTATTGGTCAGGGTTGGGACGCACCTTATACAGTTCGCTATGAAAGTAATTTAGATGATGGACCGTGGCATGGGATGCCTCTGGGTGGGTTTGGGGCGGGCTGTATGGGTCGTTCTTCGCGGGGAGATTTTAATTTTTGGCATATTGATGGCGGAGAGCATACGTTTCAATCGATGCCTGCGTGTCAATTCAGTGTGTTTGAGCAAGCGGAGGGTCAGTCTGCTGATGCTTATGCGCTCTGTACGCGATCGCCCAACAACAGCTTAAGCACATGGCAGTGGTACCCAGACCACGTGGAAACCAACACGACGGGCGAATATCACGCACTCTATCCGCGAAGCTGGTTTGTTTACCAAAATGTGTTTCGAGCAACGTTAATCTGTGAGCAGTTTTCGCCAGTTTGGGCAGAAAATTATCAGGAGACGAGCTATCCGATCGCCATTTTTGAGTGGACAGCGTACAACCCAACAGATCAGCCGCTAACGCTGAGTATTATGCTGACCTGGCAGAATATGTCGGGTTGGTTTACCAATACGCTTAAGTCGCCCCAGGTGCAGGTGCGGGATGATGGCAGTCCGGTTTATCAATATCAGCCGCGTCTGGGCAAGAGCAAAGGCAATTTTAACCAGTGGAAGGGCGATCGCCACCATTCCGGTTGTGTAATGGATCGGACTAATCGCCAGGAAACTTCTCAAGAGGGCGATGGGCAGTGGGCGATCGCCACTCTCAGTCATCCTGATGCAGAAGTTTTTTATAACACCCGCTGGAATCCGGCTGGGGATGGGGCAGAACTTTGGCAAACGTTTTCTCAAGACGGTTCGCTGCAAGCTGTGGACGATCCAACCCCGGCGGCTGAGGATGAGCAGGTTGGGGTGGCGATCGCCGTTCGCTTTACCCTGGCTCCAGGTGAAACTCGACAAGTTCCGTTTGTGCTGAGTTGGGATTTTCCGGTGACGGAGTTTGCGGCTAGGGTGAATTATTTTCGTCGCTATACAGATTTTTTTGGAACCAGTGGTAGAAATGCCTGGGCGATCGCCCAAACTGCGCTCAATTCTTACCCAACCTGGCAGCAGCAAATTCAAACCTGGCAGCAGCCGATTTTGGATGACCCAGATTTGCCTGACTGGTTCAAAATGGCGCTGTTTAATGAGCTTTATGACTTAACCAGTGGTGGCACACTCTGGAGTGCAGCAAGCGATCGCGACCCTGTAGGTCAGTTTGCCGTTTTGGAATGCCTTGACTACCGCTGGTACGAAAGCCTGGATGTGAGGCTATACGGTTCTTTTGCGCTGCTGCTGCTGTGGCCGGAGCTAGACAAGTCAGTGCTAAAGGCTTTTGCCAGAGCAATTCCAGCGGCAGACGATACGCCTCGCGTGATTGGCTACTACTACACGATTGGGGCAGAAAGTCCGATCGCCGTTCGCAAAGCTGAGAACGCCACGCCTCATGATTTGGGGGCACCGAATGAGCATCCCTGGGAAAAGACGAACTACACCAGCTATCAGGACTGCAACCTATGGAAAGATCTGGGCAGTGACTTCGTGTTGCAGGTCTACCGAGATTTTGTGATGACGGGCAGCACCGATTATAAGTTTTTGGCGGAGTGCTGGCCCGCGATTGAAAGGGCGATCGCCTACCTCAAAGCCTTTGACTTGGACAACGATGGCATTCCCGAAAACTCCGGTGCGCCCGATCAAACCTTTGATGACTGGAGGTTACAGGGAATCAGCGCTTATTGTGGCGGGTTATGGATTGCGGCACTGGAGGCGGCGATCGCCATCGGTCAACTCCTCCAAAACCCAAATTCACCCGTTCCCCACCTACTCCCTACTCCCTACCCCCTACCTCTCACCCCCTACCAAACCTGGCTCACCCAATCCCGTCCCGTTTACCAAGAGAAGCTCTGGAACGGACAATACTACCGTCTCGACAGCGACAGTGGTTCTGATGTTGTCATGGCAGATCAGCTTTGCGGACAGTTTTACGCCCGACTATTAGGGTTGCCTGATGTTGTGCCAAGCGATTGTGTACAGTCTGCTCTCAAAACGATTTACGAGTCTTGCTTCCTCAAATTTCACGACGGCAAATTTGGCGCGGCGAATGGAGTCAGACCTGACGGCTCCCCAGTTAACCCTCAAGACACCCATCCTTTAGAAGTTTGGACGGGCATCAACTTTGGTTTAGCCGCTTTTCTAGTGCAGATGGGAATGAAAAATGAAGCATTTCAAATGACTGAAGCTGTAGTTCAGCAAATTTATCAGAATGGACTACAGTTTCGCACACCAGAAGCGATTACCTCGGCAGGTACGTTTCGCGCCAGTCACTATCTCCGGGCAATGGCAATCTGGCTAATTTACGGGGTTTTGCGTGGCTTGTAGCGCTGGGCTACGCCTAGTGCAGAGTGGCGGAAGTTTGGCAACCGAAATCTACTAGAGAGGTTAGCTAGCAGAAGTATTGGTTTTAAGCTGAGAAATCTGGGCAGCCTTCAACTCAAGCTGTTTTCTTTCGATCTCAAGCTGTTTCTTCTCTCGCTTCAGGTTTTCTTCTAATTCCTGAATCTGGTCACGCTGGGCCTTTAGTTCTAACAGGTCTTGAACCTGCTTTTTTTCAAGTTCAAGCTTTTCTCGCTCAAGCTCAAGCTGTTTCTTTTCCCGCTTCAGGTTTTCTTCTAGCTCCTGAATCTGGTCACGCCGAGCTTCCATTTCCAGGGCGCGTCGTCCAAGCTCCTGACTCTGTAAAGTCAGGGATTGTCGCCACTGCTCAGCCCGCTGCACTTCTTGCTGCAAAATATCTGGGGTTACGCCCGTCGCCAAATACTGCTGAATGATTTCGACCAGCCAGCTTGCCGAATCCTCGGTGTTTTGAACCTGTCTCAAATCGGACAATTGGACAAGCAAAAGCGCTCCGTTCCCAAAATCACAACGCTCTGCATAGACAATATTGTCTTCTTCAGAGAAAATTGCCCAGGCATATTCGGCTTTTTGGTAGGCAAGCAGTTGCAGTCTTGTCTTGCCTACAGCATCCTTTTCCTGCACCTGAGCCAAATAGAGCATTTCAGCAACAAGATTAACCGATTCTTGAATGACAGTATATCTTCATATCTTGTCTGACACCCAGCTAAAGATGTCTCGATTCTATGAAGATATTCGAGCGAAGTTTAGGGAAATCAATTTTATAAGAAGCAAAAAATAATTCGCTGACCTTACAACCAACCTTTAACACGTTAGCTGGGTCTGATCCGGATTAAATGATGCATCTTACTGAATTTACTCAGACAGCTTGATGTTTTCTAAAGATCAACCTAACTCAGTAAGAGCCACAATCATAGGAAATTTAGAGACGGCTGAGGCGATCGCGCAAAATTTCTGCCTGCTTTTCTGCCTCAGCTAGCGAGCCTCTAGCCGCCTGAACCACATCTGCTGGGGCTTTATCAACAAATTTGGGGTTGCTGAGGCGATCGCGCAAGATCTGGCTTTCAGACTCTGCTTTTGCTAGATCCTTTCTTAGCTTAGCTTGCAGCGCTTCGACATCGACTACGCCTTCCAGCGGAATGAGAACCTGTACGGTGCCCACAACGCCAGCGATCATCTGCTGCTGGGGCAGCTTTTCGACCGTCAGCGTTTGGGTGGGTGTTAGCGGCTGTGGTGAGGGTTCTTGAGACTTAGAAGATATTCTGCCTGCAACTTGTGCAGACAGCGCGTTTAGCTGTTGAGCAAAATCCTGGCGATCGTTTGCACGCAGCAAGAAGCGGTAGACAAACCAAACAGTATATCCTAATCCAATTAGTTTTAAGAAGGGCGAGATCAGCAGCAAGCTATCGACTGTGTTTAGCACAGCCAACGTGACTTTAACGACAATCAGCACCGCCAGAATTAGCCCCAGGGCGATCGCTGGCTTACGGTACGACTTCAACGGCTCAGTGTCGGGTCTAAGAGGTCGCGGAATTACCGGACGTTCGATCGCTTCAATGGTCAAATTCTCAACTTTGGCAAGGTCTTTGATGTAGTCCTGCCCTGCGGTGAGGATTTGCTGTTCGCGATCGCTCTCGGTCTGCAAGTTAGTTTGAATCCTAACCCCTGGCTTAATGTCCGCTTCAGCCCGGAGGTTACGAACGGTACGAATGGTGCCAATGAGCAGATCAAACTGAGATTCTAGATCAGCATCAATCAGACTTTCATCTACTTCGGGGTAAGCCTGAAGTGCTAGATAACGATTTTCCTCAGCCTGCGTGAGCGTATGCCAAACTTCTTCGGTAATGTGAGGCATGAATGGGTGCAGCAGGCGCAAAATGCCGTCTAGCACGTGGGCAAGCGTTTGCTGAGCGACTTCCCGCGATCGCAGTTCGGCTGGGCTAACTTCGGCTGACTGGGCCTTAAACAGCCTGGATTTAACCAGTTCGATGTACCAGTCGCAGAAATCGCCCCAGATGAATTCATACAGCCCTTTGGCGGCTTCTCCTAACCCGTAGTTATCAATGTAGTCACGGGTCTGGCGGACTACCTGGTTATAGCGGGAGAGAATCCAGCGATCGCTCAATTCCAGTTCACCCGCCTGGGGTTTACCCAACTGCTCTGGCGTTTTGCCGTCCAGATTCATCATCACAAACCGGGACGCATTCCACAGCTTGTTGGTAAAGTTGCGCGATGCCTCAACGGAAACCGACTCATCGGTCTTGCGGTTATATTCCAGGCGAATGTCTTGCCCTGCCCCGGCAACTTCTCGAATCAGCGTATAGCGCAGGGCATCCGTGCCGTACTTGGCGATTAGAATCAGCGGGTCGATACCGTTGTTTGACGACTTCGACATCTTTTTGTTATTTTCATCCCGCACCAGACCGTGAATGTAAACCGTGCTGAACGGCATCTTTCCGGTAAAGTGCCCCGCCATCATGGTCATTCGGGCGACCCAGAAGAAAATAATGTCGAATCCCGTGACTAGCGTGGTGGTGGGATAATAGCGCTCCAGATCGGGCGTTTGCTCCGGCCAGCCCATTGTTGAGAAGGGCCACAAACCGGACGAGAACCAGGTGTCTAGCACATCCGGATCTTGGGCAAGCTGAACGTCATCGCCAAACTGCTGTCGGGCTTGTTCCCAGGCGTTTTCCTCACTGGTGGCGACGACAAAGGGTGTGTCGTCGGTAATCTGCCCGTCAGTTTTGTTGATGGCGTACCAGGCGGGAATTTGGTGCCCCCACCAGAGTTGGCGAGAAATGCACCAGTCTTTCAGGCTGACCAGCCAATCCCGATACACTTTCGTCCAGCGTTCAGGGACGAAGACGGGATCGTCTTGCTGGTCGAGAAATTCCAGCGCCCGGTCTGCCATAGGGCGAATTTTGACAAACCACTGGGTTGAAAGCAGCGGCTCGATGGGGACTTTGCCGCGATCGCTATACGGCACCGTGTGTTTATAATCCTCCACCTTCACCAGGAAGCCTTCCTCTTCCAGGCGCTTCACCACATTCTTTCTCGCCTCAAACCGATCCTGTCCCTCAAACGCTCCCACATTTGCATTGAGTGAGCCGTCTTTGTTCATGATGTTGATGAAGGGCAGGTTGTGGCGTTTGCCCATCTCAAAGTCATTCGGGTCGTGGGCAGGCGTAACTTTTACACAGCCCGTACCAAAGCTGGAATCGACGTATTCATCTGCGATAATCGGAATTTCGCGCCCCATGATCGGCAGGGTCAAAGTCTTGCCTACTAGATGCTTGTAGCGCTCGTCGTTGGGATTGACGGCTACAGCCGTGTCACCCAGCATCGTCTCAGGGCGCGTTGTTGCGACTTCAACGGAACCGGAACCATCCGTTAGCGGATAGCGGAAGTGCCAGAGGTGTCCGTTGACCTCCTGGTTTTCAACCTCCAGGTCAGACACGGCAGACTGGCTGGCAGGGCACCAGTTCACCAGATATTGACCGCGATAAATTAGCCCTTCATTGTAGAGGCGCGAGAAGGCTTCCAGGACTGCTTTGGAAAGACCTTCATCCATCGTGAAGCGTTCGCGCGACCAGTCTACGGAAACGCCCAAGCGCCGCAGTTGTCCTACAATCGTGCCGCCCGATTCTTGCTTCCATTCCCAGGCTCGTGTTAGGAAGGCTTCGCGCCCAACCTGGTCACGGGTTTTGCCTTGCGATCGCAACTCCTTTTCCAAAATGGTCTGCACGGCAATGCTGGCGTGGTCAGTTCCCGGTAGCCACAGCGTATTGCGCCCAATCATCCGGTGATAGCGCACCAGCGTATCGATCAGGGCGTTCTCAAAGGCGTGACCCATGTGCAAACTGCCCGTCACATTGGGCGGCGGAATCACGACGCAATATGGCTCACCCGGTTGATTAGGGTCTGCTTTAAAGACCTGATTGTCTTCCCAGTGCTGCTGCCATTTGGCTTCCGTCAGGGAGGGGTCGTATTGGCTGGGCAAGTTGGTTGCAGTCATGAAGGAAGGGGGAAGTAAGGGGGCAAGCTTTCCAGCTTACTTAAAATTTTGCCATGAGCGATCGCCAAGCTGCCAAGCGAGAATGGTTTGGGTGAGCGATGAAATGGCTAAAACGACGGCAATTTTCAGCTAAAACTCATCTAGGGTCAATACACTGCTCTTTAAGAATGAAATCAGGATTGATACGTCGAAATGCAGCGCTCAGATCTGCGACTTCTTCGAGAAGTCGCAGATCTGACCTCCTGTGTAACCTCACAAAGAATTGGAATGAGCAACATTGAAATTAGCAGAAGAGCATCTAATTGTTTTTACCCGCTATCCAGAAGTCGGCAAGACTAAAACTCGCTTGATTTTGGCATTGGGGGCAGAGGGAGCAGCCATGCTTCAGCGGCAGATGACAGAGTTCACGCTGAAGCAGGTCGCGCAATTAGCTGATCAGCAGAACTCGAAGCGCGATCGCGCCTCCCATTCTCCCCCATCTGTCGAAATTAGATTTGCGGGGGGCGATCGCACCCTCATGCAAGACTGGCTCGGTTCCCGCTGGCTCTATCAGCCCCAAGCTACAGGCGATTTAGGAGAACGAATGTGTCAAGCCTTTCAGTTTGCCTTTGAGACGGGCAGCAAGCGGGTTGTGACCATTGGGATAGATTGTCCCGAATTGGATGCTGCTACGCTAGCACAGGCATTTCAAGCATTGCAGAATCATGACTTGGTGCTGGGCCCAGCAACCGATGGAGGCTATTACCTGATTGGGCTGTGTTCCCTGATTCCAGAGTTGTTTAGGGGAATTGACTGGGGAACTGACCAAGTGTTTCAGCAAACGGTCGCTGTCGCGGAGGCAAAGGACTTGGCGATCGCCACTCTGCTTCCCCTCACGGATGTCGATCGCCCAGAAGACCTGCCCATCTGGGAGGCAACCCAGGCGTGAAGCATTCACAAAATAGCGTCCCTTCCCCAAAAATCTCTATCATCATTCCGGTGCTGAATGAGGCAAATGTAATTCAGCAGATTCTCAACCAGCTTCGCAATGCTGCCGTAGAGATCATTGTTGTGGACGGTGGCAGTCAGGATCAAACCGTTGAGATTGTAAAATCTTTGGGCGATCGCGTCATTCACTCAAGACCAGGGCGAGCCTATCAGATGAACGCTGGGGCAAAGGCTGCAACCGGAGAAATTCTGCTGTTTCTCCACGCCGATACTCGATTGCCGACTGGCTTTGCAGACCTGATTTGCCAAACTCTAGCCCAACCCAAAACAATCGCAGGTGCCTTTGCGCTGGAGATTGACGGACCGCAACCAGGACTCAGGCTAGTGGAATGGGGCGTGAATGTGCGATCGCGCTACTTCCAGATGCCCTATGGCGACCAGGCGTTATTTCTCAGAGCAGAAACCTTTGCGCGTTTTGGCGGCTTTCCAGAACTGCCGTTCATGGAAGATTTTGAGCTAGTTCGGCGGCTGCGGCGAAAAGGGAAGGTGGCGATCGCCCCTGCCTCAGTTCTCACCTCAGCCCGACGTTGGAAAAAGTTGGGTGTTTTGCGAACAACGCTACTCAATCAGGTGATTATTGCAGCTTATTTGATAGGCGTTTCGCCAGAGAAGATTGTGAAATGGTATCGGGGCGATCGCCGCAAATGCTAACTCTCTAAAGACATTCAATACTGTTCAAAATATGTTGCGAATCTAGTATTCGAGAAATAGAGTATCAAAGGTATCAGGAAGAGAGGGAGCGATCGCCATCTTCACGACTTTCATTGTCGGCTGGATAGTGTCTTCCACGCTGGGTGTCAGTGCTTCTTCACGCATCTGCTGCACGTGGCATGGGCATCTTGCCCGTTCAAAGCAAGCAGTCAGTGTGTTTTTACTACAAAAAATCTTCTGGGACTGGGTAAGATGCTCGTCCCACAAAAGACTTTACTAAAGTCTCACATATTGTCCCATTACCGATTTCCAATGCCCCTCTATCTTGCAAAAAACCGCTATGCTCAGCGACCCTGGCTTTTAGCCATCTGGACGATCCTGGTTTATGCGTTTCTGTATTTGCCGATCGCCACTCTCATCTTCATCAGCTTCAACGATTCGGCAATTCTATCGCTGCCGTTTAAGGGGTTTACGTTTAATTGGTATGAGATGACCTGGGGCGATCGCTCCCTGCGTCTCTCCCTCTGGAATTCGCTGCAAGTGGCAGCAATGGCGACTATCCTGGCAACGGGTTTTGGGCTACTGGCCGCTTTTGCAATTTACCGCTATCAATTTTGGGGCAAAAACAGCTTTCGGATTGCCCTGAATTTGCCCATTCTGCTACCCGGAGTGGTGACAGGAGTGGCGATGCTGGCATATTTTTCTAGCCTGGGATTGGAGCTTTCCCTGTGGACGGTGATTTTGGGTCATGCCATTTTTGGGCTACCCGTAGCGTTAGGGCCGATCTTGACACGGTTGACTCAGTTCCCTCACAGTCTGGAAGAAGCCGCTTACGATTTGGGTGCAAAGCCGGGGCAGGTGTTTCGCGGCGTAATTTTCCCTTATATTCGCAGTGCGATCGTCTCTGGATCGCTGCTGGCATTCACGCTATCGTTTGATGAAGTGATCGTGACAATTTTTCTCACTGGACGCGACAATACGCTGCCAATGGAGATTTGGGGCAGATTGCGAACAGACATTACGCCAGAAATTGCCGCAGTTGCAACACTGGTATTGTTGGCAAGTACGGGGGTTGTGTTGTTGAGTCAGTGGGTGGGAGGGATGAGGGATGAGGGATGAGGGATGAGGGATGAGGGATGAGGGACGGTAGCGTTGTTTATTTGGATGGGGTGAGTAAGGTTTATCCAACGGCGGCGGGGGAGATTTTTGCGGCGCGGAATGTGACGATTGATGTGCAGCCGGGAGAGTTTTATTCACTGCTGGGGTCAAGTGGGTCGGGTAAGACGACAACATTGCGGCTGATTGGAGGGTTTGAAATTCCTGAATATGGGAGCGTTTGGATTGGGGGAGAAGAGGTGACGGAGCAGCCTCCCTATCAGCGTGATGTCCATACGGTGTTTCAAAGCTATGCGCTGTTTCCACATTTGACGGTGGCTGAGAATATTGCTTATCCGCTACGAATTGCTAAGACGGCTCGTGCTGAAATTGCTGGGCGGGTGGAGGAGTCGCTGCGAATGTTTCAGTTGGGGGGGATGGGCGATCGCCGTCCTTCTCAACTCTCCGGCGGACAGCAGCAGCGGGTTGCCCTGGCGCGGGCCCTGATTAGCCGCCCAAAAGTGTTACTGCTGGACGAACCGCTGTCTGCTCTGGATGCCAAAATTCGGGAGGAAGTGCGTCAGGAGCTACGTGATCTGCAAAAGCAAACTAATCTTACTTTTATCTATGTCACCCACGACCAGGAAGAAGCACTGGCGCTGTCCGATCGCATTGCCGTAATGCATAACGGTCAAGTACAGCAAATTGGCACTCCTAAGCAAATCTACGATCGCCCTGGCTCATTGTTTGTGGCTCAGTTCATCGGCAAAGCCAATTTTCTCAAAGGCACGGTTCTCGAAACGATTGGGGAAACGGCTGCGGTTGAGGTGAGCGGAATGAAGATTTGGGCTGCCGTAACGGGGCGATCGCCCTCCATTGGCAACGCTGTAACCCTGATGATTCGTCCGGAGCGAGTGCGTTTAGGCGAAACTGCTAAGACTGCTAAAGCAGACAATCAACTTTCTGGCAAAGTTGCTAGTGTTACCTATGTCGGTCAACTGATTGAGCTTAAGGTCGAAACGCCCATCGGCTCACTCACCGTCACACAGCTTAGCTCAACCGCAGACTTCAGCCTCGAACAGTCCCTCTCCTGGAATGTTAATGACTGCATTCTTTTACCTGACTGATACGGAATCCATTTCGTAAAGAAGCACTATTTGGTGTGCGGGCGAAGCATTCGGCAAATGAATTGTCTCATTCCCAGGCTCCGCCTGGGGATGCTCATTCGGGAGGCTCTGCCTCTCGTCATGGGCTTGAGGCTCAGGTTTGTGATTTCCAGGCAAAGCTGGAAACGAGGGTAAGAGTACTTAGATCTGCGACTGCTCGAAGAAGTCGCAGATCTCGACCCGTCACTAGATTCCAATTTTGAATTTTTAACTTTTCATCCATTCAAGAGGTTTTTATGGACAAGCTGATTCATTATCCAATGGTGATTGGAGAAGAACTCGTCTCTACAGGTAGCGAAGATTTGATTGATCCCGCGACGGGAAAAGTTTTTGCCACTGTTGCCCTGGGCAGTAAGGCAGATGTTGATCAGGCGGTGGCGATCGCCAAACAAGCTCAAATTGTCTGGGCTGCTCTCTCCTATGGAGAACGCAGCGCAGCCATGCTAAAACTCGCCGATGCCCTGGAAGCCAAAAGTGAAGAACTGGCAAGGCTAGAAGCCAAAATTCCGGGAAGCCACTGAAACTCACCGTTGAAGGCGACATTCCCTTTGCGATCGACAACCTGCGCTACTTTGGCTCCGTGCTGCGTCGTCAAGAAGGCAGCGCTGCCGGAAGCTACATCGGCGGCTACACCAGCCTGATTCGACGGGAACCGATCGGCGTAATCGGCGCAATTACCCCCTGGAACTATCCCTTTATGATGGCGATTTGGAAGCTTGGGCCAGCCCTGGCAGCAGGCAACGCCGTTGTGATCAAGCCCGCGCCCAATACACCCATCACCACCATTGAACTGGCGAAAATTGCTCTAGAGTGTGGCTTTCCTGCTGGATTGATCAACGTCGTCACAGGTGGAGCCGAGGTTGGCGAAGCCATTTGCACCCATCCCGACACCCGCATGATCAGCTTCACGGGCAGCACCCGCACAGGCAAGCGCATCGCCGAGCTAGCCAGCCCAATGGTCAAGCGTGTCACCCTGGAATTGGGTGGTAAAGCGCCTTTTGTCGTCTTTGCAGATGCCGACATTGAAGCAGCGGCTCATGGTGCTGTAGCGGCTTCCTACGTCAACAGCGGACAAGACTGCACCGCCGCCACTCGAATCTACGTGCAAAACGAGGCGTTTGACCAGTTCCTCAGCCGCTTTACCAATCTGTCTAAGCAGGTGAAGGTCGGCAATCCATTTGAGGAAGGCACGGACATTGGTCCACTGGTCAGCGAAACCCAGCGGCTCAAGGTCAAAGGCTATGTCGAAGAAGCTCGTCAGCAGGGAATTAAGGTGGCGCTGGGTGGCGAACTGCCAGAAGGCGAAGGCTTTTACTACCCGCCAACCATCCTGGTCGATGCGCCCGAAGATGCAAACTGCGTCTGTGAAGAAATCTTTGGCCCTGTCGTCGTTGTCAATCGCTTCTCAGATGAGGCTGAAGCAATCAAGTTAGCAAATAACACCCCCTACGGCTTGGCAGGCAGCGTGTGGACGCTCAATGTGCAGCGAGCCATGCGAATGTCAGCCGCGATGGAGTGCGGTACGGTCTGGGTAAATGACCACATCCCGATCGCCAGCGAAATGCCACATGGTGGCTTCAAGCAAAGCGGCATCGGCAAAGATATGTCCTACTACGCACTAGAGGAATATACCGTCGTTAAGCACGTTGTGTTTGACAACACCGGAGAACAGCGCAAACCCTGGCACGCTGTCGTTTTAGGGGAAGCAAATTAGAATAGCCAATTTTGCCAAAATCTTTCCTGATGAGAGGGGTGCAATGGGAATAAAGGAATGGTAGATGCACCCTGATTTAATCCCTGGCTTTGGCTGGGGGTTTTCTTTTGATACCTACAGTTCTAAAGATGGAATCAGCCCCTAGGATAGACTTGAGGTAGTGAAAGAAATAGTTTGACTTTAGGGCTGTATGACCACTCGACCAGACGCGATCAGGCAAAGTGAGTTGCTCAATCAGCTAGTGCTTGACCGTAACAGCCTAGAAGAATTGGGGCGGGTCGAAGTGTTGTGGATATATCCTCTCAAGCATCAGGTATTGGGGTTTGTCTGCAAGTCGGGTTTTTGGGGCGCTAAAAAGGCAGCGTTTAAGTTAGCCCAGATTTCGACTTTAGGCGCGAACGGCATTTTGACGCAAGGGCAGTTTGAGGAAACAGATGCCGACAAGGTTCGCAAACTGGAATCTGTAATCGGTCATGAAATCTGGAGCGATGCAGGCAACAAGGTTGGCAAAATCACAGATTATCTGTTTAGTCTGCGAAGCGGGTCTATTACTCAATACCTCTTCATTTCCAGCGGGTGGGGCGGCATTGCGGGGGATGTATATCAGCTTCCGCCGACTCAAGTTCTGAGCATCGGCAGCAAGCGAGTTCTAGTTTCAGAAGCCGCAGCCCATAACGGCACCCTCTATCGGGAGGGTATTAAACAGAAGCTAACAAAAGCTGGAGATGTGTTGAAGGAAGATTATGTGCAGGCGACCCAGGAGTGGCGATCGCTCACCCAACGCGCCCAATCTGCCACCGAAGACGCAAAAGGACGACTACAAACGTTAGCGGAACAGGCAAAAGAACGTGCCCACCTCCTGTCTCAACAGGCAAAGCAAAAAGCCCAAACGCTCAGCGAACAGATCAAGACTGAATCTCAAACGATCGCTCAGCAGGCAAAGGAAAGAAGCCAAACACTAGCAGATCAAGTTAAGGAGCGGACTCAAACGATAGGGAAACAGGTAGAGGAAGGCATTCAGACCTTGACCGTGCAGGCTGAGGAAATCTTTGACCCGGATGTGAAACACGCTCCAAACAGTTCACCATCTGCACCGGATACGACTCCTTCAAATTCAACAACCTCTTTTAGCGAGTCAGAGATGGCGTGGGATTCGGATGATTGGGGCGATCGCCCCGACGAATCTGCTCAATCTGCTGAGTCTGCTCAATCTAACCAGTCTGGCAACGACGACGATGAGCCTTGGCTCTGACCGATGAAAAAAGGCGCACCAGTCTGTGCGCCTGTAAATTTATGCTTCAACCGTGCTTCAACCAAATTTGAAGGTGGGTTTTAGTAAGCTCCGCTCTTGTTCAAGACAGACTGAATCGTTTTCAGGATTAGAGCGATGTCATAGCTAACCGACCATTTTTCCTGGTAGGCAATGTCCATCTTAACGATGTCTTCAAAATCTTCGACGGTAGAGCGACCGTTAGCCTGCCATTCACCTGTGATTCCAGGCTTGACTAGTAGACGCTGATAGTGATGACGCTTGTACTTCATTACCTCGTCCACGGTGGGTGGACGAGTGCCAACTAGACTCATTTCCCCTTTGAGAACATTCCAAAATTGGGGAAGTTCATCCAGGCTAGTACGGCGCAGGAAGCGACCAACTTTGGTGACGCGAGGGTCGTTGCGGTTTTTGAAGATGTTGCCCTTTGCCTGATTGTGAACCAGATGCTTCAGGTTATCAGCTTCTACAACCATTGAACGAAACTTCCAGATGCGGAAAGTATTGCCGTTCAGCCCGCAACGGATTTGGCTATAGAAGATTGGTCCAGGGTTGTCAAACTGGATGGCGATCGCCACTGGAATTGCTACAAGTGTAGTAATCGCTAGACCAACCAGCGCTCCCAGGATATCAATCAGGCGCTTAGCCTTGCTATTTATAGAAGGATGCACCTCTGCGGAAGAGGCGATGATCTCGTTCAAGTGAGCCAGCGCAGGTGAGTGAGTTAACAAGGAAGAAGGAGGGTTGGAAGTGGTAATCACGATTCGCAGTTTTCTCCTCTACAGGTCTGTTGGCTGAAAGTCAACCTTCTGTAACTATAGGAGGCAAATCTTTGATCGAGCCAGTGAAATGGGCTGCATTTGCCCAATCTTTGAACTCGATTAGAGTTTTATAAAGTTCCAATGTACTGAACTTCCGTAAAAGAATGCTTTTGACAGGGTTAAATATGAGATTTGGCGGGTAAAAATTCGCACAAATACTGTAGTGCAACACCTGTCATGCAGTCCAACTCTGCCAGTTTCCCAAACTTCTAACGCTTTATTCCTGGGTTAGCACCCCTAACCCAACGGTGAGCGGTTCTGATAGCTTTTGGTGTGTGCTGGCTGTAATCGTGCTGAGATAGCTGCGGAAGTGATTCCACTGCTGATAGTTAGGGCGATAGGTTTGGCTCTCGAGTTTTTGGAACAGCGGAGCCGCTAAGAGCATTTGATAGTCTGGATTCTGCCTGGATTGGGGAGCCAGTAAATCAGCGTATTTTTCTGTGGGAACCAGTCCAGGCGGAAGGTGTCCTTCCAGGAGAGCAAGAATGTGTAGACGACAAGCTTGGGTATTAATGCCTCGCCGCTCTAACATTTGCATGATTTGAGGGAGAGAGAGGGGCTGGTCGGGAAAGGCTCTGAGCAATTCCATTAACAAGAAATAGTCGCTGTATTGCTGGCGGGGCAGGTTGAGTACCTGGGGATGGAGCGGTAGGGTTGCCAGCCCATAAGCGACTCGGCTACAGGTAGGGAGGCGGTTTTCTTGAGTGGAGCCAGCGCGACTGTTGGTATAAGTGTCTTGGATGATGGTGGCATTCGGCAGTTTTTGTCGGAGCCAGCGGGCGATCGCCCAAAGGAAGCCGTGCCGCCCGTACAAATCACCTGATTAATCGACTGAATCGGTACACCAGTTTGAGTGAGCAAAGCATTCAATTCTCGGTTTAGCCGCTGAATGTAAGGCAACAGCACCCGACTGCCCAATTCGCGGCGCATCACCGTCCACTGCTGGTCGCCCAATTCTAGGTTAAATTGGTCTTGCTGTTGCAGGATAAGTTTCAAGTATCTCGCGGCTTCCAGTAAGCTTTGCCCTATTGGTAAGCTTTCAAGTCGCTGCTGTAATCGCTGTCGGTTGAGAGGGTCTGGCTCTCCAGGTGAGGGTAGATTCAAGCTCTCTAGTCCTAAGCTATCCCAGGTCATCGTTTTAGATGCCGATTCAGACGGCTGCCAGTGCCATCCGTCTACAAAAGCACCCGGTTTGGCGGTCTGCCCTGAACCAATGTAAGTATCAGAATTGCCTCGACGAGGCTGACGTGACCAGGTAGGATACAGCAATTGGCAAATGATATCCTGATCTAGCGCTTTGCCAGCATAGGGTAAGCTGCGAAGGGTGAAGTCTTGATAGGTCAAATTTCGTAAATCGCTAGGCAAGTCAACCAGCGCCATCTCGGTGACACTTGCCCCAGCGCTAATGACCAGGGTGTTGCCCTGCCAATCGGTGTTGTAAAGGTAGGGTTTTTGGGAGAGGTTGTTGGGCAATACAACTGCTCGACCATCTGAACTACGCAATCCAGATAGGAGGGTGGCGATCGCCTCTTCAATAAAGAAAATTTGCTCTGGATGGGCAACCAGTTTGGCTCCCAGCACCGCTTCTCGAATGTTAAAGGTGTAGGTGTCTGACCAATTGGCGGGATAGCCCATGACTACACCAGCAAGCTGGCGTAGTGCTGTTTGAAAAGTGGCTGCATCCAGTCCAACGGCTGCACAATCTAGGGCTGAAGGGGTTGGGGTAGACAGGCGATGATAGCTGAGGGTTGCTAATAGGGTTTGCAAGGACTGATGCAGCCAACTCATTTCTAGCTGATGCTGATCAGACCACTGCAAAACTGGCTCCCAGCCTGAAGTCTGGGGGGAATAATGGGGAACGCCGAGGCTAAGATAAGGCTTGAAGTCTCGCAGCAATAGTTTGGTGGAATCTGTGTCGATTGCTCCGCTGGACTGGTTGCGCTGGTTGAGGTCAAGGGCAAGAGAGCCAATTGCCACCGAGGTGACAGCGTTTTGATCCTGGGTTGGGGACGGTAGGTTAGGGTCTGTAGGGGTGTCGCGCCCAGTAGACAGGTAGGCGATCGCAGGCAATCGAAATGACTTGTCTGCAACAAAGCCGCCTTGATCTTGAGGTCGCGCCTCTGACCAGTAGATTGGATAAAGTTCGCAGGTTGGGCGGTTAAGCAGAACGGCAGAGATTCCCGTTGTACCAAAGTCAATTCCTAGATACCAATCTTTATCAGTTAGCTCGTCGGCGGATTCGCCGGATGGAGTTTCACCGTGAAGTTCTGCCTCCAGACCGGGTAGCCCAAAGCTCGGATCAAGCAAAGCAATGTCTGGGAAGGGGTTGGCATCATCCAGGCGGACAGCGGGGAGATCGGTCGGGTCATAGTCGGCAGGAAGGCGATCGCTCCAGTCGTCTATTCCATCTTCTTGGGTTTCGGTAGGCGTTTCGGGGACTGCAATCTCTTGTTCTGGAGAAGGGGCGATCGCAGAGTCGCTCAGGTTATCTTCAGGAACAAGTTCAAGTTCTGCGGCAGGGGTTATTTCAAGGTCTATCTCAGACTCTAACTTTGGCTCCATCAAATCTGTAGAAGAGTCAGTTAGTTCTTCATCGGGTAAGAGTCCAGACGTTATTTCTGACTCTGGCTCAGATTCGACTATCAGATCTGGTGTCAGTTCTGCAAGTTCTGCATCAGCCCTTGCATCTGGGTCAAATGCCTCCGTCAGGTCTGAATTTAGAGTTTTTTTTTCAGAGTCTTCAGAGTCTGGTGGCTCTATTCCAAGAAAATCAAGATCATCTGATTCAGAACTGGAATCTATCTCAAAGGGAGGTAAATCGGTCGCAGAGCCATACTCAGCCTCAGCCTCTAGCTTGCCCGCCTCAGCCGTATACAAATCAGTTGTAGACCCATATTCAACTGGAGGAAGCGCTTCCAGGAAGTCTAGATCAGTTGCAGAGCCATATTCGACGGGCGGTTCAGGTTCGGGGAAAGCATTTTCTAGTGTCCAACCTTCAAAGTTAGTCTCTAAATCTGATGATGGCGGCTCAAAGTCACTAAGTTCGTCAACCTGATTTGACGATACAACGGGAGGTTCTGTTGGTTCTACTTCGGGTGCCTGCTGAAACAGGCTATCTAGCCCTTCTAGGGTGAAGGTGTCTGGTTCTTCTCCAACGCTCGATTCCTCTATCTCTTCAAAGTCAGCGAAGTCTAGTCTTGCAGAACTGGATTCGTCAGGTAAAGCAGGCGGGGCAGAAGAGACGGGCACATTGTCTGAAGCAGAAACCTCTGGCACAAACTCACCCAAAGCCAATTCTTCTGGGACTGTGGACTGTGTGGGTGGTGACAGATCAAATAGCTCCTCTAAGGTGGTTTCGCTGGCGGTGGTTTCGCTGGCTAAGGAATCACTTGGAGAAACATTTGGGGATGGAACTTCTTGCTCGGTTAGGGTGTATTCGCCCTCTGGTAGGGGTGTTGAGGCAAAGTCATCTGGCGGCAGCGCAAACAGGTCTTCTAGTGCCAGGTCATAGTCAGACGGCTGTGAAGGTGGTTGGCTCTGCTCAACGGACTGGTCAGGTAAATCGGTCTGGTTAAGCGCGTCAGGAGTTTGGGCTTCCGAAGGTAGAGTTGGAGCCGTAGTATCGACTTCAGCGATCGCAAACAAGTCTTCTAAAGTTGTTTCTCGCTGCGGTGGAAGTGGGGCAGCCAGATCCTCAAAATCATCACTCAGCAGATCCTCTTCTAATTCCAGGTCAGATTCAGCCGACGGGTCAGGCAGAGGGTCGAAAAGATCTGCCAGTGTGGTGTCCTGGTCCAGCAGAGGCAATTCGGCTCCTGGTCCGCTGGTAAAAGTTTCTAGTTCCTGGTCGGCGAAAGTTCCTAGCTCCTGGTCAGCGAAGGTTCCTAACTCCTGATCTTCAAAAGAGCTAATTTCCTGGTCGGCGACTTCAGCAGCAAGTGCCTCCTGGTAGGAGAGCAAATCTGATAAGTCGGAGGTGTCGGGAAAAAACAGATCTTCTATTGTGTCAGGCGGTTCAGCCGGAATGGGAGAGGTGTCTGGAGTGGCGATCGCCTCAATTGAGGCTTCAGCAGGCTCAACTGATGGTTCAGTCTCAACTGGTTCCAGAAAATCTATTTCTTCCAGCAGCGGATCTGGAGCCAGGGCTTCGCTTGGCTCGGCTGTGGGTTCTGCCTCAGTCCAGTCTGCCAGCGTCCAGTCAGGGGATGGCGTTTCTAAGTCCGCCTCCAGATAGGAAAGGTCGCTGCCCTGCAAGCCTTCCAGGTTTGATAGGTCTGCTGTCAACTGCTGAAGGACATTTGGGTCAAGCTGAAGGTCTACCGGGGGGGGAGATTCGAGATTCTTCGGTCGCTAGCAAATCTTCATCAGGAGCAGCCGTAACATAGGTATCTTCGGTGGGGGCGATCGCCTCAGGCTCAACCTCAGCGCTCGTTGATTCCAGCAAGTCAGACAGGTTAGCAATGGTGTCGATTTCCTCTGGAAGGGCAGGTTGTGTCTGAGGCGGCGGCAAGAGTTCTGCTGTGACATCATCAGATTCATCTTCCACAGCAGGCAGCAGTTCCTCATCTGATAAAGCCATCTCCGGCACATCAGCGGCAATGCTGTCTGTTGCATCTAGTGGATCAATGAGTGGCGTATCTTCTAGAAAGTCAAGCGAAAAGTCTTCCAGGGCTGAGTCTGCTGATGTCTCGGCTAACAAAACCTCTGGCGGCAGCGAAGCTGTCTCGGCTGGATCGCTCAATCCGCCAAACAGTTCATCGCTTAACTCACTGCTCAGGAAAGCATCATCGGACAGATCAATGGACTGCTCACTGCTCTCGCTGACCAAATCCCCTTCATTAACCAGGTCTCCGGGGATGTTAGCCTCCTGGACTGGCTCTGGCGAAGTGGCGATCGGTTCAATGCCTAAATCAGCAGCCAATTCACTGGCTGACAGATCGGTGAGGCGAGTTTCAGATCGTTCAGTGGCGGCGGCTCCGCTCGGTTCAAAGATACTGTGATACAGGTCGTCAAGCTGATTGTAGAGGTTGTCGGGTGAGGCGACGGGCGCAGCAGACAGGGCGGCTGACTCTGTTGGGGGTAAGTCAATCTCGTCTTCGTCGGGTGGTTCTGGGGCGATCGCAGATTCCAACAGGACGGGCGTTGGTTCCGGTTCGTCCTGAGCAGGTTCTTCGTGCAGTTCGACGCTAAGCTGATTCAGCAAATCAAGGGCGGAATCCAGATCAGCAATTTGTGGTTCTGTTGGGGTTGGAGAAGCCGAGCCAGTAATGTTGGCGGCGGGGGGTTCCTCAAGCGGGAGGTCAAACGGATCGTCCTGCTGGAATAGAGCAATCTCTTCTAATGAGGATGAAGAGATTCCTGCTTCGGTAAGCTGAAAATCATCACTAACCTGGAATGCGGTAACGTCATCATCTGCGTCAGCGGGAGCGTCTAGAGGCAAATCGTCTAGCTCAAAGGTGAGTAAATCTAGATCTTCTAAATCAGACTCGGTGACAGGAGCAACGGGAGCAGGCATAGAGTCTTCTATGTTGGTCTGCTCGGATGGGTTGGTCTGCTCGGATGCAGTAATAGGGGCGATCGCATTTAGCTCATTCAACAGCTTATCGATTTCAGCATCCGTCACCTGGCTAGTCGCTGATGGCTCTTCGACTGCCTGCTCAGGTTGAGCAGGTGTAGTTTTGGCTGGGCTGGTCGCAGTTGTTCCAGGTGTGGTGGGGCGATCGCCTTGCAAGGTTGGGCGCGGCTCCCAGTCTGAAGTTTGAATGGAAGACTGAAGATAAGAAGACGCTCCTCGCCCCAACTCTTCAGCCAGACGGTTCATCAGAGCGGCAAACATGGCTTCACCCTGCTGACCCAGGCTGTGCATTCGATCAAGCCCCTGCCCCAGAGATTCCTGGTAGCTCTTCACACTGTCCTGAAGGGAATCAAACACAACCCTGAGTGTGGTGTCCAGCTTGAGAATCAGTTGGTCTGACTGCGTTTGAATCATCTGTAGCTGCTTCAGACGCTCGGCTGGAGTCAACAAAGACTGAGAAGATTCTGTTCGCAAGTCATTTTCTGGCTCAGATGCCGCCCTCAAGACTCGTTCTGGCGATTGAGATTCCAGTCCGGCTACCATTTGCGCGACCTGCCCCGATAGGTCTTCACGCAAACGCGCTGTTAAAGATTGAAAAATTCAGCCGTCAACCGCTGATCGGCTTGGGGCAGGGCATACTGCTGTCGCTCCGCTTCAAGCTGTTTGAGTTCCTGAATCAGGCTGTCTCGCCGCTGGTTCATCTCGTCCAAGTCTGACCGCAACGGCTGCATGACATTTGCCCGCAGATAGTTCATCTCCTCTAAGACAGCCTGCAAAACCTGCTGCGCTGACTCTACGGCTGCACCCTGTCCAGGCTGTGGCTCTCGGTTCAAGCCTGATGGCATCGACGAGCCATAGGCAATCAGATCACTGCCCGGACTGTTTGGCTCAAACTCTGACGCAGAAACCTGTTGTTGAAGAGAAACTAGATAGTTTCGAGTTTGCTCTAAAACTTGACGTTGTTGGGTTGCATCTCCAGACATGACCCAGGGCAACCGGGGACTGGCTTTACCCAACACACCATCAATGTCATTAATCAGCGCTTGAATTTGAGCTTTTTGAGGAGTCACAATAAAATCCCTGACTAAAACGATGCAGGTCGGCAGGAGCCAAAACAGAGCTACTGCTACTGCCTTAAATATTAGTACTTGATCTCTCAGAAGTAGCGGTGAAGCGACTCTGAAGAGGAATGGACAGTCGAATTTGCTGAAAGACTTTTTGCTTCTTCAGTCAAATTGATCAAATCGAGTTGCTGGCGTAACCTGACTCAGCACCGCCTCAACTCTAAGGAAATGAAGTTTAGTTTGTGAGGAGTTGCAGTCCATCGTTACTCAGTTTATATCTAGCTTCTAAAAACAGGTACTAGGAGCAGAAAATTCAACGCATTTTTCACCTATTTTCACCTAAAGATCTTAATTAGGGTTGCCGCGTGTGGGGCTGTATATCAAAGATGCACGGTACTGGAGATGTTAACTGATGACTCAGCTTGAAGAGAATTGATATAAGCCCTATTTCTTCCCCAGGAGATGAGCTTCGTTATTTTTTCAAACAAGCTAAACAACTTTTGAAGAAATTGCCAACTGGGGTGGAGCTATCAAATTCTTGTAAAATTATGTTAATTTAACGCCACAGTCGTGATTTGTCAAAGACTCTGCCATGATCTCTCGTCGCGTTCTGCTCCGTGTTCTCTTGATTTGCTGCTTTACTCTAGTCGCTTTATTTAGCGCTACGCCATCTGCCCTGGCTTTGGGTGGAGCGCAGCCACCGCTCGATCAGCCTGCCCCGGAGTTTACCTTGCCGACCAACACGGGTGATGGCGAAATTTCGCTGTCGGACTATCGAGGGCAATGGGTTGTTGTTTACTTCTACCCCAAAGATTTCACTTCCGGATGTACCTTAGAAGCGCGGCGGTTTCAGCAAGACCTGCCCAAATATCGGAACAGAAACACGCAGATTCTAGGCATTAGCGCTGATGATGTCGATTCTCATGCCGAGTTTTGTGATGCTGAGGGGCTGAGGTTCCCGCTGCTGGCTGATGTAGGTGGCGCGGTGAGTAAAGCATATGGTTCCTGGCTGGGCTACGTTTCGCTGCGGCATACCTACCTGATTGATCCAGAGGGCATTTTGCGGGAGCGTTATGTTGGCGTGAATCCGGCGATTCACAGTGCCGAGGTGTTGACCCGACTGGACGAGCTACAGGGAATTGCTTCTGCGGCGGTTTGATATCAGTCTTTTACAAGCTTTTACAAAGTTGTCCCTGATGGGCTTAAGCCTCTTTCACAGAGGGTTTGCCCAAATTCTGCGGGTCTGACAAAAACGAAGGGCGGGCGATCTGGGTTTGAGTAAGCCGTTGCTGAAGGGAATTCCATTTAGACTGTTCAACTTGAGTGATCAACTGGTCAAGCTGGTGACGGTAGGCGTGGAGCGATCGCACCACTTCATCGCGGTTGAATTCAGCCATCATTCTACCTAGCTCTGGGTTGCCGCTACCGACTCGGCTAGTGTCTCGGAAGCCAGAACTAGCCAGGGACTGAGCCAGGTTTAAAACCTCTGGACTGGACTCACTCAAGCAAGCGGCGATCAAGCTGGCGCTGACCATCACAGGGAGGTGAGAAATCCAGGCCACTGCGCGATCGTGGGCTTCAGGGGAGCAGTAATAAATTTGGGACTGGAGCGATCGCGCCAATTCTGCCACCGTTCCTACGGCTGTTGTGGGAGTGCTATCAGTTGGTGTGAGTACGTAAGGTCTACCGACAAACAAACCAGATAGAGCCGCATCTAGACCGCTTTCGGCGGTGCCTGCCATCGGGTGTCCGCCGACAAAGTTCTGCCATTGGGGAGCGATCGCCCTCACCACCGCGCCCTTCACCGAACCTACGTCCGTCAAAATGGCGTTAGGAGCAAGGTGAGGGAGTAACTGCGTCACAGTAGCCTCGATTGCCCCCAGCGGTGTGCAAAGAAAAATTACGTCTGCCTTTGCCATCAGGGATAGGTCGGTGCTGGCTTGATTGACGATGCGGCGAGCGATCGCCTGCTTACAAGTGTCAGGGCGACGACTGACCCCAAAAATCGTGTGCTGCTGCCGCAAATCTAGCGCTAACGACCCGCCAATCAATCCCAGCCCAACAATGCCAATATTCATACCCATTAGTTCAGTAGGATGTATCCTATCTTTGCATTCTAGTTTTGCCCGTGCCCCGTGTAGAACTGGAATGCCACCGTTCAAATCCGTTCAATGCAGTGGACTTACGGTAGCGGATGGCGAGTCCTGGGGTTTGTGTCACAATGAAGTTCATTCATTAGTGGAAGAACTCCAGGCTCGTGATTGAGGTAGAAGTCCACCAGCAACTCCGCGCCTTTCTGCGAGAGCAGGGCGAACCTTATTGGCCGCACCATCTGACGATGGCGCGTCTGGTTGCCCGCGCACTGCGTTTGGGGCGAAGTGCGTTGATTCAAGCGGGAACTCCTTCTGGCTATCACGGGCGCTATCGTCTCAGCTATTTGATGCCTGCTTTACTGTGGCAGGGGTCTGCCGTTTTGGTCATGCCTGAAGCTGTGCAGCAGCGGTTACTGATGATTGAAATTCCACGACTGCGGCAGTGGATTCCGGCGTACAAGGCGATCCAGACGGGCGATCGCTGGTTGGGAGACGATTTTGAAGGGCTGCTGCTGACTTCTCCCCAGTCCTGGCTAGCAGACCGACTGTTTCATCAGGGGCGCTTTCCCGATGGCGTTCCTACCCTGCTGGATGGCGTGGATGATTTAGAAACCTGGACTCGCGACCTGCTAACCGCCGAAATTCAGCCTCAGGACTGGGATCAGCTAATGCTGGCTTGCCCCGATCAGGCAGAACTGATTCGCGATGCCAGAGTGCAACTCACTCGCTCGATTTTTCAGCACCCTGCCAATCCTTATAACTGCTATCTAGTTGAGCCACCAGAACTGGAGATCTTACAAGCCCTGCATCGAGCCTTGCAAACTGCTAGTGCTGCCTTTGTAGGGCTGGATGAGGGGGTAGCAGGGCAGAGTGAAGGGAAGCGATCGCGCTGTTTGCCCCCCAATTGGAGCCGCTTCTGGCAAGGACTGCAAGCCGAAAATCAATTTACCTGGACAGAAATTTCTAGACGACAGGGGCAATTTTCGCTGCGCTGCGCCCCCGCAGAAGTCGCAACCGCCCTGAACCCTATCTGGGCAAAACAGCCCGTTGTGTTAGTTGGCGGTGCCCTGGACTTAGAGCCAGAGGCTCCAATCTATCGGCAGCGCTTCGGTTTAGAAGACCTGACCTGCATCAAGTTTTCACCCGATCGCCAAAATGAGCTAATTCAGCTTTACCTCCCTGATGGGCTACCTATGCCCAATACGCCCCAATTTCAGCCTGCTCTGATGCAGGAAATGCGGGAGCTTTTAGGACTCAGTACCGCTCGGCAAGGGCTAACCGTTGTGCTAATTGGTGACGTGCCGCTCAGGGCGCAGGTTGGCTCAGTACTGGCGGCTGAGTTTGGTTCACGGGTTCAGGTTGAAAAAACTTGCCTTGATGATCACGGCATTTTGGTGACAGGCTGGGAGTTTTGGCGAGAAAGTCAGGCCGTCTTGCCTGCCCCCCATCTGCTAGTCATTGCGACCTTACCGATTCCTTCTCTGGAAGAACCCCTGGTGGCAGGTCGAGTCGCTTTCTACAAAAAACATCGCCAGGACTGGTTTCGGCTGTTTCTGTTACCTGAGGCGCTGAGCGAATTGCAGCGGGCGATCGCCCCCGTTCGCGAATCTCAAGGCGTTGTCGCCCTGTTAGACAATCGGGTTAACCACCGCAGCTATGGACATCAAGTTCTCACTGCCCTCAGCCCTCTGGCCCGTATCGACTACGTAGACTCCAGCTTGTTCACCCAACTGGACTACTCTATGTTCGACTAGATCTATGTTCAACTAACGCAAAACTTCTTTACCTGCATTCTTCATTTTCAAGCGCCTACCGCTTCTAACAAAACGCTATTATCAGCATCAGATGATATTTACTAAGATTGGACAGTTAGAAACATGGGAGACGCAAAGCGCCGTAAGGAATCTTTAGGAGACAAATACGGACAGGAAGAAAATATCCTGACCTGGTTGCCAGTTAAGAAAAGCCAGGCTCGCCAATTTGTTAACCTCAGCACACGCGGCGCGTGGGCAGGCATTGGTCTTTTGGTGGCTTACTGGGTGGTGGTTCGATTCATTGGCCCGAGTTTGGGTTGGTGGGAGGTTAATTGAGAGCTACAAATTACTTCAACCATCTCTTACTTAAGAATGATGACAATGGCTCAAAATCACCTGAGAGCTAAGTGAATTTACGGTAACGTTCATCAATTTGTGTGAAGCTCTAGTAAAGCTACGAATAAATAAATAAAGATTAAGTAAATCCTTAATATCTTGGTCTTGGCTTAACCTAACTACACCCTGGCTTAACCTCAGATAGATAGCTTCATGAAGGGTTCCCGCAATTTTACGGATAGGGAGAAACTTCATGATGTCCATTTACAGATTCCTAAAGCCCTCAGTGTTAACTGCGGGTGCAATTAGCCTGGTTGGTCTACTGAGTGCTAATCCAGCAGATGCGTTTACGCTGACGGTGCTGCACAACAACGACGGGGAATCCGTTCTTCTACCCAGCGGCGACAGCGGAGAAATTGGTGGGGCGGCTCGTTTTACCAGCCTGATCAAGGACCTGCAAACTAATGCCACCACTGATGGTGTGATTACTTTATCTTCAGGAGACAACTTCCTGGCAGGGACAGCGTTTAACGCCAGTTTGCAAGATGGCGTTTTCTATGACGCAATTGTTCTAAATGAAATTGGTTACGATGCGATCGCCCTCGGCAACCACGACTTTGACTTCGGCCCAGACATTCTGGCTGACTTCATCAGCAGCGACCAGTTCACCACTCCAGTTCCTTTTCTCAGCTCCAACCTCGACTTTAGCAATGAGCCTCGTCTGCAAGATCTAGTTGAGCAAGGACGCATTGCCAGCAGCGTAGTAGTTGAAAAAGCTGGAGAGCGGATTGGGGTCATCGGTGCTACTACACCTCTACTCGCATCTATCTCTAGCCCCCGCAATGTTGAAATCGACTCCAATATTGCCGGAGCAGTTCAAGCTGAAATCGATGCCCTGGAAGCTCAAGGCATCAACAAAATCATCCTAATCAGTCACCTGCAATCCGTTAATGAGGAATTGGCTCTAATTCCACAACTAAGTGGGGTAGACATAGTGGTTGCGGGAGGCGGAAGCGAACTGCTAGCCAACGAAACCGACCCACTGCTGCCCGATGACGTGCCTGCGGTCAGTGGAGAATCTCCAGTGTTTGGCGCTTATCCGCTGACTGCAAACAATGCAGACGGTGAAGCTGTTCCAGTCGTTACAACCAGCGGTGAATATCGATATGTTGGTCAGCTTGAAATTGAGTTTGACGATGAAGGTAAAGTGACAGCCTTTAACGGCGGACCTGTTCGCGTTTTTGGCGAAGATGGAATCGGATTTGACCCCACTGTACAAGCTGAAGCCGTTGCTCCAGTTGAGGAATCCATTGAAGAGTTAGCCGAAAACGTGCTGGCAACCAGCGAAGTAGATCTGGACGGACAGCGAACCGCAGTTAGAACTCAGGAAACCAACTTAGGAAATTTAATTGCTGATGCGCTGCTGGCAACAGGGATTGACCTGGCAGATGATTTTGGCATCACGACTCCTACGGTTGCCCTGCAAAACGGAGGCGGCATTCGGAATAGTTCAATTATTTCGGCAGGCGATTTCACCGAGCTGGATACCTTCAACATTCTGCCCTTTGCCAACTTTGTTAGCGTCGTTCCTGAAGTTACAGCAGAGAACTTCAAGGAAATCTTAGAGAATGCTGTTTCAAATGTTGAAGGCATCGATGGTCGCTTCGCTCAAATTTCTGGCTTCAAGTTTGCCTATGACCCCGCTGGAACGGCTCAAGTGATTGACCTTGAGACAAGTGAAATCACAACAACTGGCACGCGGGTAACAACGGTCATTTTGGATGACGGTACGGTAATCGTTGAAGATGGGCAAGTGGTTGCAAATGCGCCTGCTATTTCCATTGCTACGATTGACTTTTTAGCGCGGGGCGGCGACCAGTATCCCTTCGATGGGGCTGAGTTTACTAACCTGGGTGTGAGCTACCAGCAAGCTCTGGCAAACTATGTGACGAACGTACTGGATGGTCGGATTACTGAGGAACTCTATGCGGCAGATGGCAACACGCGCACTTTTGTAGGTGAGATTCCAGCCGATTTGATTCCTACTCCAGGAGAACCCGGAACTCCAGGAGAACCCGGAACTCCAGGTGAACCGGGAGATCCGAGCGTTTCTGTTCCAGAACCTACTTCCGCCCTGGCGATGCTAGTATTTGGAGCGCTAGGTGCAGGTTCCCTCTGGCAGCGCAAGCGCAGAGCATAGAATGCTCTGAAGTAGAGTGCTTTGAAGCTTAGCCACGATTTCTAACTGAATACAAACTTCTTGATACCCAGCAGACTGCTGGGTATTTTTCTTGCAATGGGGGAAATCCTGGTAGTGCGGGAGTGATGAAAGCAAGTTGAGGCATAGCTGCTCAGTCATTCCGCATAGGATTGCGGATTAAATAACCTGTGGGGTGGGTGTCTCACCTGCCCGGACGGGCAAAATGCCCATCCCACAAAATGTGCAGCTTATTTAATTCTCATTCCATAGCTGCTCGGTCATTCCGCACTGCTGCTCGGTCATTCCGCACTCGCGCTCGGTTATTCCGCACTGCGACTCGGTTATTCCGCATAGCGCTCAGTCGTTCCGCACTGCTC
>JAAUTN010000232.1 GCA_012031415.1 Leptolyngbyaceae cyanobacterium SM1_4_3
GAAGCATCCTGGCTAGACCGCAATGCGCTATATCTTCAGTTTGGACTGTTGTTTGTCGGGTTAACCTGCGACTGCTGCTCGTGAATTCCGATCGCTTTCTGTTAGGAACCTTCCTGTTACTCACTATCCTTTCAGCGATCGCCATCGGCTTTCTCTACGACGGAAAAACATGGTGCAACTATTTTTGCCCAATGGCACCCGTACAGATGATTTATAGCGAACCTAGCGGATTGTTGGGCAGTGAGGCACACACCGCACCACCTAAAACAATCACTCAATCCATGTGTCGCACTGTAATCCCCAATGGTCAAGAGAAAAGCGCCTGTGTTGCGTGTAAATTATCCTGTATTGATATTGACGCAGAAGCCGCCCATTGGGATAGCATTCGGCGACCAGACCGAAAACTGGTTTATTACAGTTATGTGGGTCTCGTAATCGGGTTTTATCTTTATTTTTGGCTATATTCCGGTAGCTGGAACTTTCTTTCCGCAGGCGTGTGGAATGAGACGAACCAGCTTGCTACATTAATGAGTCCTGGATTCTTTATTGCAGGTCGAGCGATCGCCATTCCTAAACTGCTGGCTGTTCCGCTTACGCTGACGGTCACTTCTTGGATAACCTATGCGATCGGACTGTGGGTTGAGAGACACTACAAACGCCGCAACAAACGGTTGGGCTATCCGCTAAGCGTTGAGCAAGTGCAGAGCCGGATGTTTGCAGTCACAACCTTTCTCGCGTTTAACTTACTGTTCTTTATGGGTGTTCGCCCAACTCTAGGATATTTCCCTTTGTTTATCCAGCAGATTCTGAGTTGGGGAGCCGTTGTAGCCAGTAGCTTGTGGCTGGTCAAAAGCTGGAATCGCAGTGCCCAACAATATAATCGTGAACGTGATGCAAACCTGTTACGACGACAGTTGAGCAAACTCGATATTGATTTCTCTCAATCACTCGACGGTCGTTCTCTAGAGGATCTAAAACCAGATGAACTATATGCACTGGCGAAAGTGTTACCTGGCTTCACTCAAGATTATCGCCTGCAAGTATACACAGGGGTCGTGCGAGAAGCACTGGAGCAAGGAAGCGTAACCTTAAGCAGGAGTTTAGGGTCCTTTCAACCTTTGCGCCAAAATTTAGAAATTTCTGAAGATACGCACTGGATAGTTTTGGATAGGTTGCAAACAGAGGAACCTACTTTGTTTTACTCACCTTATGGGCAATCTAGAAGTGCAGACTCCGCAGTACTCAGCCCAGAGGAGCGTCGTACCGCGATCGCCCAACCCACTGTATATAAATCGGCTAATCGTAATCCAGCAGCTCACCGAAAGACCAAACCCTCTACCAGAAACACAAAGCACACATCCGATGCTGATGCAACGCTACTAAATTTCACACCTCAAGACGAAACTGACAGCGGATTTGATACCTCGAATAGTCCTAAAAATCATTCTGACAATGCATCAGGTGAAACCACTATGTGGCGACCTGAATCAAAACCGTAGGGCGAGCAACGCTCTTTTGTCGGGATTGCTGGTTCTAGATATGAATGGGTGTGGCGGTTAAGTCACCACACCCATTCATACCCGAATTAAGCAACACTCTTTTGTCTATTGGTTATTAGTCACTAGGAGAAAGGAAATGCTCAAAGTTAAGTTGTTTAACTCTCAGACAGGTGATTTTCAAGAAACAGCCCTCACTCCACAAACCATGCCCCAAAGTGAGTGCCTGATTGGAAGAGCCTCTACCTGCAATTTGATTTTGGATAGCCTTGAAGTTAGCCGTGTGCATGGCAAGGTCAAGTTTCAAGAAGGTGAGTACTATTACATTGATATGGGTAGTGCGAATGGCTCTCATGTTAACAACGAGCCAGCACGAGCCAATCAGAACTACTGTTTAAAGGTGAATGACTCGATTCGCGTGGGTGATTTCATGCTCCTGGTTGAGGCACTGGAAACGTCCGTCTCAACTGGAGAAACTTCCCTTTGGAAAAAACTGAGGGGCGATCGCCAATGGACAAAAGGTGATCTCAACGTTCGCTGTATGCGCGTCACCGACGAAACTTCCGACGTTAAAACATTTACCTTTGTGGCAGAGCCACCCGTATTGTTTAACTACAAACCAGGTCAGTTTGTCACATTGGAGTTAGAGATTAATGGAGAGCAAATTTTACGGTCTTATTCCATTTCATCAAGTCCTTCCCGTCCCCATGCGCTAGAAATTACCGTCAAACGTGTTCCACCTCCATCTGATGCCTCAGATGCCCCACCAGGCTTGGTTTCCAACTGGTTGCATGACAATATCACTGTAGGGAGCCGGGTTAAACTCAATGGTCCGATGGGAAAGTTTACCTGCTTGCCGAACCTTGCCCCGAAACTGTTAATGATTTCAGCCGGAAGTGGCATCACGCCTATGATGTCCATGTCCCGCTGGATTGCCGACACCGCAACCACATCTGATGTTATCTTCTTTCACTGCGCTCGTACTTCCCGCGACATTATCTTTCGTCAAGAGCTAGAAATGATGGCAGCCCGCCTTCCGAACTTCCGTTTGTGTATCTCTACAACTCGGTCAGAACTCGGACAGCCCTGGCTAGGTTTCACAGGTCGATTGACAGAAACAATATTGCAAAATGCTGCTCCAGACTTTCGAGAGCGCACTGTTTATGTCTGCGGCCCAGATAGCTTCATGCAAGGGGTAAAAACCATGCTAGAAGGTTTAGACTTTCCAATGCAGAACTATCACGAGGAAAGCTTTGGTGGAGCAAGAAAGGCGAAGAAAAGAGAGCTATTTTTAGGGTCAAATGGCACCGAAGAAGCTCAGGAACTTCCGCAAAAGCCTTCTCTCTTCTCCGCCTCTGCCTCTCCGAGCATTCTCTTCGCCCAATCTAACAAAGAAGTTTCCTATGACCAGGCAGAGTCAATTTTGGAGGTAGCTGAGCAAGAGGGAATTAAAATCCGCAGTAACTGTAAGCAGGGCGTTTGTGGAGCCTGCAAGAAGCGGAAACTAGAAGGGGAAGTGAAATATGAGTCGGAACCTGATGCCCTCGATCAGAGCGAACAGGAAGCAGGATACATTTTAACGTGTGTTGCCAGTCCAGTTGGACGAGTTGTGATTGAGGCGTAAGTCGAATGACATTAGATGACCTGTAGAGATGACTTTATCCGACTTTTTCTTGCTGGCAAACTCAAGAAAATCCTTTAGTTTAGTCTTGTAGCGAAATTGATACCCTTACGGCTCAACTACCGCTTACAGCCATCACTTCAGCTTGTCGGGAGATTTCTATTATGATGCAGCATCTCCGCTTATGGAATCGACTTCAGCAATCCCTTGATGCGATCGAAATTCATAATTCTAAGTTAGCTCATCTTGTGTGTTCAGTTGTTCCGGCCCAGTGTCCGTTTGAGCGAAATATCTATTTTTGGGTCATCACTTCCACATCCCCCCCTTGTGTAAACTAAACCCACTGTACGAACAGATTATTGGGTTGAGGTTTAAGTGTTTATCATTTCTCGCTGATGAATGTGGTGAAGACATAACTCAATACTGTTAGTGATTGAGTTCAAATAGTGATTGAGTTCAAAGCAGAACAAGTATTAACCGTGAAGTTTCCCTTATTTATAACATTCAGTGAGGCTCCCATGAAGAATCCATCCCCCCGACCCCGCACCCATGTACTTGTTTCTTCTGATAGTGAAACTACAGTGGTTGCCATGAAACAACTCTCTATTTTTGGTTACACTGCGGCTTCGCTGGCTCTATTAGCCACTGGATTTGCTTTGGGCAGTTTGTTGAAAACACCATTACAACTTCCAGGAGATACTAGTGTGGTTGAGAAGGCAGAGCAAGCCTGTAGCCTTGAGGTTGAAACGCTGTCTGATTCAAGTCAACCCATAGAAGCTCAGATTGAGTTGGCGAACTGTGCTGTGAGTGCAGGTTTAGAGCAGGTCAAGGTGCAAACGTCGATTGGGCGATTGGGTGCAGTCTGGTGGGTTGAGGTGTCACCAGATGGTAAAACGTTAGCAACAGTAAGCGGTAATGTAGCTGAAATTCGAGACTTTAACACTCAAGAAATTCTGCATACGCTCGAAGGGCATACAGATGTAATTCATACGATCGCCATCAGTCCAGACGGCAAAACAATCGCTACCGGAAGCGCTGATAAAGTCATCAAACTATGGAATCTGGAGACAGGAGAACTGTTGCAAACGCTGGTTGGGCACGTTGGCGTACTTTGGTCGGTCGCCTTCACACCCGACGGACAAACGCTGGCCAGCGGTGGCGGAGATAGCACCATTCGGCTGTGGGATTTGAAGACAGGTCAACTGGTGCGTACTTTGCCAGGACATCAGGATCGGCTTTTCCCTGTGGCGTTTAGCCCCGACGGACAAATTCTTGCTAGCGGCAGCAAAGATACCACCATCAAACTATGGGATTGGCGAACCGGCACGCAGTTGCGTACCCTATCCGGACACACGGATGCAGTCAGAACCCTTGCCTTTGACCCAACGGGAGAACAAATCGCCAGCGGCAGTTGGGATGGAACGATTAAACTTTGGGATGTTCAAACGGGTGAGGAGCTAAATACCTTTTTGGGGCACGTGAATAACATTGTCTCTATCACCTTCAGCCCCGATGGAAAAACCCTTGCAAGTGGTGGAATTGACCACACGATCAAGCTTTGGGACTTAGACAATCAAACGCTACTAGCGACGTTGAGCGGGCATATCGACTGGGTTTTGGCGATCGCCTTCAGCCCAGATGGAACGCTGGTCAGCGGGGGTCGCGACGGAACAATTGCAATCTGGAGAAAGTGATGGTGATAGCCGTGAGTCAATTTCATGCTCCCTCAAATCAGCCCCACCCCTGGCTCGGTCGATCGCTTGGCGACCACAACCGCTATCGATTAGAACAGCGTCTGGGTAGCGGTGGAATGGGTGAAGTCTTCTTAGCAACGGATACTCGCTTAGGAAAGTCGGTCGCCATCAAAGTCTTGAGAGAATCGTTGGCGATCGCCAACGATCTAGATCTCAAGGAGCGGTTTGAACGGGAGTGTGCTATCTGCGCTGCTCTTAAAAGTTCTCACATTGTTCAGGTGAGTGATTATGGTGTAACTCCTGAAGGATATCCCTTTTACGCAATGGAATACCTGCAAGGGCAAACCCTGGAACATCGGCTAATGGCACAGCCGCGTATGGACATCACCCAAACCTGCAAGATCATCACTCAGGTTTGTGCAGGGTTGCAGATGGCGCATGAAGGAGTCGTGATTTGGAATCGAGAAAAAAACTCCAGTAAACGAATTAAAGTTATTCATCGGGATCTCAAACCCGCCAATATCTTTCTTGTTGCAACTGCTCTAGGAGAGTTGGTTAAGATAATTGATTTTGGTATTGCCAAAATCCACTCTTTGCAAGCTGAATACACCAGTGCTACCAATATGTTTTTGGGTACTTGTCACTATGCTCCACCTGAGCAGTTTGACGGAGGAAGAGATGTTGATGAGCGTTCTGACATTTACAGTTTGGGAGTAATTCTTTATGAGATGCTGACGGGCACCGATCCCTTTGGGCTGGACTTCAGGAAGAAGAGAATTACAAACAGTGCCTGGTTAGCAGCACACGCTTCTAAATCTCCAAAACCACTGCGATCGCAACCCCACTGCGAACACATTCCACCCGCGCTAGAAGCTGTAGTGATGCGGTGTTTGGAAAAATTACCTGGCAATCGCTTTGCATCCGTTGCCAACTTGAGAGAGGCGCTGCAAACAGCTAGTTCTGACTTACCCACTGCCATCCGGTCATCTGCGATTGACACTGAAGAAACAGTGGTAGAGAAGAAATCAACAGTTCCCGCAGCGGTAGAAAGTGTATCTCGTCGCGATCGCCTTTCTCCTGCTCAGAACCTGCCTAAACGCAAGTTTTCTCGGCTATTGGTAGGAAGCAGTGCGCTGTTAGTTTTAGCGCTTGGGATTTATTCTATGCCTCGGTTGGAAAGATTTTCCGAACAGTTTTCTGCACTCACTAAGGTTGATTTGGGAACCACATTAGTCAATGGGACACACCAGCTTGCTCTAGCTAAAACGCTGTCCGACAATTCCAGTCCGGTTTTAGCAGCGGTTCTCAGCCCTGATGGTCAAACTTTAATCAGTGGTGGTGAAGACAGAGATGCAGTAGGACAGTTTTACCCGATTAAGCTCTGGGATGTAAAAACTGGACAGGTTTTGCGTACTCTAGATGGACATCTGGATGCAGTGCGATCGCTTAGCCTGAGCCAAAATGGACAAACGCTCGCCAGCGGCAGTGGAGATAACACCATCAAGATTTGGGATCTGACAACGGGAGCTTTACTGCAAACGCTCGAAGGGCACACTGCGCCTGTCTGGTCGATTGCGTTGAGTCAGGATGGACAAACCCTAATCAGCGGCAGTGAAGACAAAACAGTTATCATCTGGGATCTGAAAACGGGCGCAAGTCAAACTCTCTCTGGTCATTCTGGGACAGTTTACTCGGTTGCCCTGAGTCCAGATGGGAAAACTCTTGCTAGCAGCGGTGAGGACAAAACGATTAAACTGTGGAGCCGGGAAGGTGAATTAGTCCGAACATTGGGAGAACCCGGTGGACACAAAGATGTAGTGAGTGCAGTCACTTTTAGCTCTGATGGGCAACAGCTTGCTAGCGCCAGTTGGGATAAAAGCGTCAAACTCTGGAACGCAGCAACAGGGCAACTGCTGCAAACTTTTCAGGGGCATGGCGATCGCGTCACTACTGTCACTTTCATTGACGAGCAGGCGATCGCCAGCGCCAGTCTCGATAACACCGTCAAAATCTGGAATGCCCAAACGGGTCAGTCGCTCCAGAATATTGCGGCTCACTCGGACTGGGTCTTGTCTGTAACCGCTCAGCCTTCAGCCCAAACTCTAGTGAGTAGCAGTAGCGATGCAACCATTAAAGTTTGGCGATGACTCAGATTTGATATAGTCGTACAGATGATCAGGGCGATCGGCTGTACCTCAACGACGATCGCCATTGTTAGGACAAGATCAAGATTGGCTGCGCTGTACCGTGAGTGACAGTGACATTGGAATGAGCTTACAACAGTGTGATCAATTGTTTGACCTCATAGCTCAAAACCGACAGCATGACTCACTTGCTTTTCTTCTTCTTGCTATCACCCTTTTTCTTGCCTTTGTCCTCTTTTAGCTCAGCAGCGTCTACATCTAAAGCGCCATTGATTTTAGCATTTAGCCCATATACCTGACGGCTCCCCACCAGTGCAACCAGCGTAACCTCTCGTTCATCCCCCGGTTCAAATCGAACGGCAGTGCCCGCTGGAATATTGAGCCGCATTCCACGCGCCTGCTCTCGCTCAAACCTCAGCGCTTCATTTACTTCAAAAAAGTGATAGTGAGAACCCACTTGAATCGGGCGATCGCCCGTATTTGCCACTTGCAGTGTCACTGTTTCACGACCTGCATTCAGTTCAATTTCACCTGACTCTACCCATAGCTCTCCCGGAATCATGCTCTACCTCACCTTACTTAAGACTGCTGACCGTTGCTGCTAATCTTGGGCGATCGCCCATTCGAGCTGCTATGCACCTAACTTACTGGGGCTATCGAATCGGGTCATGCACCGTTACAAGTTTGGTGCCATCTGGGAAAGTCGCCTCCACCTGCACTTCATGAACCATTTCAGCAATGCCTTCCATTACGTCTTCACGAGTTAGCAGCGTGGTGCCATAAGTCATCAGTTCTGCAACAGTGCGACCTTCTCTGGCCCCCTCTAAAATTGCGGCGGAGATGTAGGCGATCGCTTCAGGATAATTGAGCTTCAGCCCTTTTTCCTTGCGGCGTTCTGCTAAAAGAGAAGCTGTAAAGATCAGTAGCTTGTCCTTTTCCTGGGGGGTCAGTTGCATAATTTTAGCTTCGGGGGTTGACTCAGCCTGATGTGAATTAGATTTAACAGCGGAATCAGGTATAAATAAAAAGCATACGGGATAAACCCCAGATCAGTCATTAAAATCGTTGCAGGAACTAGCCCAGCAATATTCCAGGGAATCAGAGGTGAAATCACGACTACTGTATTTTCCAGGTCTAGCGCCAATTTGTAGTTACCCTTTTCGTTTTCTTTATACTTTTGCTCGACTAGCTCTTGAGTCAGCAAAATGGCGATCGTTTGGGTGCAGCCAAAAATAGCCGCACCCAGTCCTACTAAAAGCGTACTCAGGAAATTGCTGCGAGATTTAAACCGTTCTAAAAGTACCTGAATCGTCTCTAAAGTTCGAGTTCCAGCAAAAATGCCTACAAAAGCAGTAGAGATTATTACCACAAGGGAAACTTTGAGCATTGAAACAACGCCGCCACCCAACAAAATTGAGTTTAAGGGTGTATTTTCTGTTAGGTGAAATCCTAAAACCATAAACTTCAAGACTTGCAGAAAAGAATAGTGTTGCCAGAAGAGAGAAAGGGCGATCGCCACCAAAATGCTCATCAGCATCGACAGCTTTACCTCAATTTGTAGAATCGAGAATATTAAAATTACCGCAGCAGGCAGTAGCGTAATTAAATCCACACTAAATAACCGATTAATTTCCTCTGTAAAAGATTGATCCGTCAGTTGAACGGGATTAAGCAACGATAAAACTCCATACATCAACGCAGAAACGATCAGCGGCAGCATCGCCGTTCTCCACATATTTTGAATGTTGGTGTAAAGCCGAGTTTTAGTAATCGCTGCAATCAGGTTTGCACTAGAAGACATCGGTGAACAGCGATCGCCCACGTAAGCTCCTGCAATAATTGCTCCTGCAATCAGGTGAGGATTGACCCCACTGCTTTTTGCCATAATCATCAGCGCAATGCCAATCGTGCTGACTGTGCCAAATGATGTGCCTAGCAGCAAAGAAACCACGCTGCTGAGAATAAAACTAGCCAGAATAAAATACTGAGGGCTGATGAACTGAATGCCATAGTAAACAATTGCTGGAACCGTACCTGCCGCCATCCAAACGGCTGTTACTACACCAATCAACAGCAAAATACTAATCACCGAAAAAGATTTTTTACTACCCGCAAACCCCATCCCCACTAAGTCATTAAACTTAAACCCCCTACGCAATAGCGCAAGTGTAAAGATTGCCAAAGACGATAACAGTGGATAGGCAATAAAATAGCCCTTAATAGTGCTAAAAAACAGAAACCCAAATGACAGCGCTAACGCAAATAGTAAATCCATTTCTTAGAAATTCTTCTAAATTGATAGCGATGCGTTAGTGGTAAAATCACACATCGCTATCAGACCATAAAATTTGCTAATGCAAAAATCAAAGTAGAGTATAGATAGGTTCTATCGATAGCTTCGATAGGATTTTATTGAAATACTGCAAATAATAGGGTTCTCTCCCTTTACTTACTGGTGACTCTAAGTTGAAAATCTCTCAGCTACAGGCTTTCGTTGCCGTTGCCGACCTGGGAAACTTTAGCTCGGCTGCTCTAGAGTTGAACCTGTCGCAGTCTACTGTTAGTCATGCGATCGCCACCTTAGAAACCGACCTGGGAATCATCCTGTTTTTGAGAGGGCGACACGGCGCAACCCTGACTGCCGAAGGTCAGCAAATGATCCAGGAAGCCCGTCAAATCTTGCAGTTGGTAGAGTCCATTCAAAAAAAGCAAGCCTCTCTAGAGGCTTACAGTCTGGGCAAGTGCGAATCGCCTCAGTCCGCAGCATCACCACTCACGTCCTGCCCAAAATCATCCGTCAGTTTCGCAACAAATTTCCGACCATCAACGTAGTCATCTCAGAATGCGACATTTATGTTGAGGTAGAGCAGGCAATCCGTGAAGGTCAAGCAGATGTAGGCTTCACCTCTCTCCCCGCTACCTCTGGCTTTGAAGTTTGGGAACTGTTTCAGGACGAATTTGTAGCGTTGCTGCCACCCGGAACCATTCAACCCAAAACAACGCTCACCTGGGAACAGCTAGCCAGCTACCCCATGATTCTCAACCTGCGTAGCCCTCGACATAACCAGTCCGTGCATGACCACTTCTCGCAGTTTGGTCAAACGCTCAAGATTGACTACAAAGTAAGAGAAGACTCAACTATCCTCGGTATGGTACAGCAGGGCTTAGGTGCAACGGTCATGGCTCGACTGGTCGCAGAACCCATCCCCGAAGGCGTACAAATCAAAAGCTTGCCCGTGCCGCTGAAACGTACCATTGGCGTAATCATCTCATCTGACATTTTGCTTCCCCGCACCGTGTTCGCGTTTCTTGATGTGCTAAAAGAAGTGTGGCGGATCTAATTGGCAAAGTGCTGAATTAGATAGTATAATCAGAAGCCTGTGCAAAAAGCGCACTAGGGGCTATAGCTCAGTTGGTAGAGCACTGCAATGGCATTGCAGGGGTCAGGGATTCGAGTTCCCTTAGCTCCATGTTTTTTAAGAACCTAAACTTAACCTTTCCAAGCTTTAAAATACCTGTGGAAGTGGGTTTTAGCGATTGCAAATTTTTATGAATGTACGTAATAAGACGAGAATGCACCTAAATGTACGTGTTTAAGTAGGCTCAATTTTAGGCACGAGACTTTCTTATGAACATCGATGCTCGAATTGCTCAAGCAAACGGTCGGCTGAAATCGGCACGAGTAGGTATCTCAATTGAGCAAAAGGGAAGCCGCTTGTATTTGAGAGGAACGCTTCCGCCGCGTCCTGGCTCCAGTCAGAAGCAAGCCTATCAGCAGCGCATTTCTTTAGGCGCTCATGCTAACCCATCAGGAGTCAAGCTGGCAGAAGCAGAAGCGCGGAAGGTTGGCGCGTTGCTAGACTGCAAACAGTTTGATTGGCAACCCTATATCAAAATTGCAACTACTACACCCCAAACGGTGAGTGAATGGATAGAGCAGTTTGAGGTTAATTACTTTCAAAACAGAGAGCGAAATGATAAAACGCTAACAACCTGGAACGGTGACTACATAAAGGTTCTAAAGAAATTACCTAAAGATGAGTTACTCACATCGGACTTGATTGATGAGTACATTCGCAACATCAATCCAGACACCAAAAGTAGAAAACGAGCTTGCATGGTGTTGGGAGCATTATCCGAATTTGCCAAGCTTAATTACGACACATCACCACTCGCGGGAAAGTACTTACCCAAACGAGTGTCGCCGCGTGACTTGCCAGACGATCGCACTATTGCTGAAATTGGATTGAGCATCAAAACTCATCCTGGCGATGGGTCTACGGCATGATGGCAACCTATGGACTGAGAAACCATGAAGTGTTTCGACTTGACTTTGATTTGCT
>JAAUTN010000233.1 GCA_012031415.1 Leptolyngbyaceae cyanobacterium SM1_4_3
TCAGTGGTGAGTACGCCATGATTAAAGCCGCTGCGGAACAGGGTTGGATTGATGAGAAAAAAGTGGTTCTGGAAACGCTGACCAGTATGAAGCGAGCCGGGGCGGATTTGATTTTGACGTACTTTGCCAGAGATGTTGCGTTGATGTTGCAGGAGAGAGGGGAGTAGGGAGTGGGGAATAGGGAGTAGCCATTCACTCACTCAGTTAATCAATTAGTTGAGAGGATATTTCAGATGATTCATTCGGAAACAAGATTACAACTATCCAGCAATCTCGTTCGTCGTTTGTCTGTTGCGGTGGTGTCTACAATTGCACTCAGCCTGGGCAGTTGTGCAACCAATACGCCGACCACCAGTTCTGAGTCGCCTCAAGCAGATGCGTCACCAGCCGCAACAGCGGATGAGTTACAGGTGGTGACCACGTTTTTGCCCATTACTCAGTTTACAAAAGCAGTAGCCGGCGATCGCGTGGAAGTCACCCAACTGCTTCCGACCAATGTCGGTCCCCATGATTTTCAAGCCAGACCGGAGGATGTTCAACGGCTCACTCAAGCAGATGTGCTGGTGCAAAATGGGCTGGAGATGGAGGAATTTTTAGAAGACTTAGTTGCAAATGCCAATAATCCAGATCTGAAAATCATTGATTCCAGTGAGGGAATTGCCACGATCGCCAATGAAGAAGTAGAAGGGCATAGTCATGCGGAGGGAGAAGAACATGACCATGACCACGCTCACGACCATGAAGGAGAAGAACAAGCTGAGGCAGGGCATCACCATCATGGTGAGTACAATCCGCACATTTGGCTTGATCCGAAACGTGCCATTCAACAAGTCGAAAATATTCGAGATGGATTAATTGCGGCTGATCCAGAGGGTGAGGCTGAATACAACGCCAATGCAGCCGCTTACATCGCACAACTGCAAGAACTGGATGCAGAAATTACCTCTACCCTCCAACCCTACACAGGTAAAACCTTCGTGGCGTTCCATGATTTCGCACCATATTTTGCAGAGAGCTATGGACTCAATGCAGAATTCCTGGTGGATATTCCAGAAGGCAACCCCTCTCCAGATGATGTAAAGCGAGTCACCGATGAAGTGCAGGCATCGGATCTCAAAGCGATTTTGACGGAACCCCAGGCAGGAGAAAGTTCCTTCTCTGCCCTGGCAAACGATTTGAATGTAGCAGTCAGCAGCTTTGACCCAATTGAAACAGGTCCGCCCGAAGCATTAGAACCAGAGTATTACCTGACCATCATGCGGCAGAATGTGGAAAGTTTAGTAACCGCATTTGGTGGCTCAACTCAATCATTCTTGCCGCTCTGGACATTACAACCTGTTGCCGCTGTTCCACAAAGCGTTGGGGTCAGGTTTTAGGAGGTGAGTTTGCAAGACATTGTGTTATCGGTCGAACACCTCACGGTCTATCGAGAAACCTTTGTGGCAGTGCAGGATGTTTCGTTTTCCCTGGCAGCAGGAACCGATACGGCGATCGTCGGACCCAATGGGGCGGGTAAAAGTACGCTGGTACAAACGATTCTGGGGATTCTTCCCCGACAAACAGGAGATGTTTTCATCCTGGGGCAGCCTCTGTCTCGTCGAGGCTTTCTCGCGCCTGCCATTCGTCAGCAAATTGCCTATTTGCCGCAAAACTTTCTGTTCGATCGCCGTATTCCCATCACCGTTGAAGAACTGGTGGGCTTGGGATGGGACAAGTTAGGGTTCCAGGTGCCCTGGGCAAATCGGAGAAAACGGCGTTATGCCATTCGTGAGGCGTTGGCACGGGTTGATGCTGCCCATCTTAGCCATCAGTTAATCAGTGGGCTGTCGGGAGGCGAAACCAAGCGAGTACTCCTGGCATACTGTCTGGTGCGTCCCCGTCGTTTGTTGATCCTGGATGAAGCTCCAGCGGGATTGGATGTGCGGGGGGAGTCAGAATTCTACCAACTGCTATACCAACTCAAGCGAGAACAAGGCTGGGCAATCCTGCAAATTTCCCATGATTTAGATATGGTGCGCCGAAACTGCGATCGCGTTCTCTGCCTCAACCGCACCTTACTCTGTCAGGGAACTCCAGAGGTTGCCCTCTCCCCTGATAATCTCTCTGCTGCCTATGGATCTGAATTTATCCGCTATCACCATCAGCATTAAGGGGAGTGGGGAGTGGGGAAACTGTCAAGTTTTTTGGAGGGCGCGGAGGAGGGCACGGAGCAATCTCCTGTAGATTCGCATTGAGCAAGGATAAGACTGAATCTTCCCAACTGCCATCACATACACCCCAAAATTCTTAATCTCTTTTCCTATTCTTCCCACTCCCCACTCTCTATGCCTGACCTCACCCGCATCATCGAACTGTTCCAACTTCCCTTTATGCAACGGGCACTGTTGGGTGGCATACTCACAGGATTAATGGGTGGAATGTTGGGAAGCTTCACGATCCTGCGCCAACTGTCTTTTTTCAGTGATGCCCTGGGACATTCAGCTTTGTTGGGCATCAGCATTGGCTTACTGCTCGGAATTAACCCATCGGTTGTCTTGTTACCCTTTGCCGTCTGCTTTGCCCTAGGAGTCACGTATTTATTAGAACGCACTCGCTTATGGACGGATGCGCTACTCAATATTATTTATTCCTCATCACTGGCGATCGCCATCATCACGCTAAGCTTTGTCGGACAGTACAAGGGCGGGTTGAATAACCTGCTGTTTGGTGACATTCTGGCAGTGCGAGAACTGGATTTAATCTTTAGTGCAGTGTTGTTGCTGGTGTGTACCGTCTTTATTGGTCTGACGTTACGAACCCAGATGTTGCTGACCTTGCATGAATCATTGGCGATCGCCCGTGGAGTTTCCGTGTCCCTTCACCGAACCGCATTTATTGTCTTGCTGTCATTAGTTGTGGGAATCTCGATTAAGGCGATCGGGGTGCTGCTTGTCAGTGCATTCGTGGTGATTCCTGCCTGTGCCGCCCGACTGCTAAGCCGGACATTCACCAATTACGTGGTGCTATCGGCAGGGTTAGGGGCATTGAGTGCGGTGATTGGCATGGTGGTTTCTGCGGCGTTTCAATTTGCCGTCGGGTCCCAGCATTGTGGCAACCCAGTTGACAATTTTTTCAACGGCAATGGCACTGCCCCGACTACGTGTTTTAGGACATGGGTGAAAGCGGATGTCTGGATCTGATATCACTTCCCGAAATTTTGAAAACGATCGAGATTCTGGAAACTCTGGAAGCACTGCTAGACAATGCTCCCAGTTGTGAAGTTAAAGCTATTTTGCAGGAAGCCCGGATTAAGTTGAGTGAAACTTTTCCGGATGATTTCAAAGAGGCAACGCGGGAAGATGCAGGAGCGGAAGGGCTACGATGTTACATCCGAGTTAAAGCGTTTTTTGAAAATCCCACCGAAAATCCAATCAGCCCACAAGAGTTGGAAGCATACTATCGGAATCGTGAACCCGTAGACGAAGATGCGGTGGAGTTTTTCTTTCCAGAGTGAAGGGGATGGTTTCATGCTTCCTACCCAAAACTATTTTTTAACCTTGTGTTCTATTCTACTGATCACCTCGACAGCCTCTTGATGTCCCCAAAAATATCCCATCTCTTCGCTTAAAATCATTGCTTGAGTGGCATTTCTCTGTGCTTGTGAGAAATTGTTATCTACGTAATCAGCCCAAGCCAAGCCTACATAAATATCAGCTTTATAGAGACGGTAGCCACCCGTAACAGCATAGTCTAGTGCTTCTTCAAGATCACTTCTAGCCGCTTCCACATCTTGAACGCCTTGCGCCATCCATCGTCCTCGTGCCGATAATATGCCAGTTAATGCTGGCCAATGAGTAATTCCTCGGACAATTTTGATAGCCTCAGCGTAATTTTTAGCTGCATTCTCATGTAGCTCAACAGCTGCATCTAAATCACCCAGAACTCGATAAAGACGGCTGCGATCATCTAGCTCTTGATGTCCAACCCGCAAGTTCGCTTCGATTACAAATCGAGCCTGTCGAATATTGCTGTCATCACCTAAGCGCCGCAGATAATCAGCGTAAATGACTCCCTGAATGCCATAAAGAAAGGGTTTTCCCTCGTAGGTTTCGGGTTCCAGAGTTTGCGCTCGTTGAAAAACTTGACCAGCTATCGCCAGTTCGCCACGTAGATATGCTACCAAGCCCAGGTAGATCAAGGAAGCCCGATCTTCTAATACATTCTCCGTCTTGCGAGCAAGAGCCAATGCCTCGTTAGCAGCTTTTTCAGCATCTGAAAGCTTACCAAGATATGTGTATAGTTTTGCCAGACTTAGGCAACCTTTAATCACACTCTCTTGGCTATTACTGTCGAGAGCAAGCTGATTAAAACGTTCAAAGGCTGGTAGTGCTTCAGCCATGCGACCTAGATTTGTTAAACTTTCACCCACTTCAAACAGAATAGAGAGTTCGTTAGTTGATGCACTAACTTGAGGCTCAAGGGAAATATTGTTATTTGGAAAGAACTCCTGTAACAAAATCAGTTCCGTTTCATAAGCCCCCAATCTTCTGAATTCTTTGATGAGCGATAACCCTTTAGAAGTCGAGTCCAAGCGAACTCGACTTGCCTCATCGAAATCTCCAGCCTGACAAAGATGATGAATCGCTTCAATCACAGGCGATAGTTCATCAAGACTGGGGGTTGGAGGGATTTCTTCGGCTAGTGAAAGATAGTAATCCTTGATACGACGATGAATAGGCTGAATCTGAATAGATTCATGTTTGTGATACCTCAGTTGAGGCAGATCATCAGTTAAAAAAGACTTCCCTTGAAACTGATTCTCTAGCTGCCTCAGATAAAACTCTCGAATTAGCGGATGGGTGGTATAGCAAGAGTTGTCAGGATCGTAACGTAAAAGATAGTAGTCAGTCAGACGTTCAGCGATCGACAACTCAACCTGAAATACAGGTTTGATGGCTGATTTCGATACAGGCAAACGAAACAAACAGAAGATCCGCATAAACTTGCGCTCTTCCTCAGCCAGATGGCGGTCATAAGGCTCCATAACCCGTTGCACTAAGTATGACTTATTATCTTTTTCATTGTTAGGTGGAACCCTTCCAGCATGATATAGCCCGCCGTCTTCCTCCCCTTCGTGGTGCTTGACAAGATGATTTGCAAGGAGGGTCAAAGCAAGTGCATGCCCCCACCTTGTTCTTACTTGCTGTAAAAGCTCATTCTCATCGCCCTTGACACCTAATTCTTTGAGGAGCCTATATCCATCCTGCTCACTTAGACCATCGATTTCAAACTGAGTGTAAGTTCGGTATGGAATTAAATTAGTGAGACGAGCGCGGCTAGTAATCAGGCAAAAGGATTGATGCCCTCCAGCCGCAAAGTATTCTAGGAATTTGGCTAAGTCATTGCTTCTAAGCAACCCATAATCCTCTCCACCCAGATACTGAAGCCGCTCCAATCCATCTAAAACGAAGAGATAGCGTCTTGCCCTCAACATACCTGCAAGAAATTCAGCCCGTGAATGGGCTGATGGAAGGAGATCGAGGTTTAATTCGTCGCTACCCAAGTAGCTGAGAGCTTTTTCAAAAAATAGATCAACTGTGCTATTTTTGTTGTAAAAGCTCCACCAGAATATCCCATCAGGCTTATCGCAAGTTAATTGATCATCTGATAATTCATCAACCCACCGTCGAGCAATACTGCTTTTACCTTCCCCAGCAAACCCGACCAAACCTGTGACATACGTTTCGCTGTCTAGCCAGTCAAAGGTGATGACTGACAATAACTCTTCACGTCCTACCCATATTTCCGGAGGTTTGGGCGCAAATTCCATATAGACGAAGGACCTAGGTGAAGCCTTATGCTCCGCTTCTCGAATTACCTCCCTTCTTGGTTGTGGACCAGGTGTGAGAAAGAGAGTAGCTTGGGGGTTTTGCTCTCCATACTTGGGCATCAAAGGACTCCCTTACCACTATTTAAAATAGATTTCAAAGGTTCCAGATTAACAATATGTGCGTCAACAGCTGCTGCTCGTCGATCCCTCAAGGGTCTAAGCAAAATACCAACCACTTTGTCTTGATTTAAGTCCAGTACACAAGCACCTCTCATACCCAAATGGATGATTTCTCCATCATCTGGTCTTAGTAGAACACAGTCAACCTCTAAATCAAGCCCAGCGTATCCCAAAATCTCTCCATTTGCATAGTCATTAGGTAGGTCATGTGCTCCCACGTACCCGTAAGTTTGAAACTTGTGCCCGCGTGAATCTGAAGCGCTGCTAATTTGGGCATGAACGGTTCCGGGTAGTGAGTCTCCAAGTAGTTGTAAAACAACGATTTCATCCTCGTGATGACGGACGAGCGTCTCAACCGTTGCTGCACGTAGCCGCTCTCGACTACCAACTGATTTGGGTAAAAAAATGTGAATTGACTTATCAAAACTTAATTGATCATTGCCTGCGGCTCTGACCACGTCACCGCAGGTCACTATCCTGTTTTGGATTAAAACTCCTACTCCCACAACTTGATTAGTTTCAGGATGTCGAATCTGTACAGTGAGAGCATAGAGATCTTGATAACGGGCACCAGAGATGAGGGTTTGGGAGTTTGTCATTTCAGCCCAAAGCTTATCGATGCGCTTTTTAGAGTCTTCACCTGACTTTGATTTAACATAATCTAACAGCATCCAGAGAGCTTCTTGACCAGACGACATTCTGCCATAATCCGACAAGCAATCTACCAAGTTTGTGAAGAAGGTTTCATCAGAACTTTCCCAATCCAAACCTTCTAGCGTAGGTAAATCTCCAACCGCCAGACGAACAAAACTTCTGCGATCGCCCCGATTCCTTACAGAAGGTCTGAGCAGAGCTACCAACTTTCTAAGACTTTCGGGTTCTGGTCTCTCCATCTGATTGCAATCTTTTTTACTTAGCTATTCAGAATACACTTAAATTATTGTCTACTGACATTTATAGATGCGCGCCCAAAGGATGTCAATATTTCTCTGCTTCTGAGGACCATATTTCGAGCGTACATACTCTAACAGCGCCCAAAGGGCTGGTTTACCGGGTGAAATTTCTCCGTAATCTACTAAACGGTCAACCATATCTGGAATAAAAGTAGCCGCAGCACCGCTCCATTCCAAGTCATGCAACACAGGCAAATCTCCAACTGCTAAACGAAGACAGACTCTCCGTTGGCGCTCATTCCGCATATGTGGTTCTAGCAGTTCAACTAACTCTTGTAAGATTTCAGGAGTAAGCCTCATCGCTTGGTTCGCCTCTGCTTCTACACTAGACAGAGGCCGAGAGAATGACTCAGGTAAAGATGTATCAGGATTTTGGGGTATTGCTGACTGTGGAAATAAGGGATGTTGGTTAGGTAAAGTTGCAGAATTACCCTGATTCATTGGTCTGTTACTTGGCTTCCACCTCTGCCAAATGACAAGGGAGGGCGGCAGGATGACCCCTGCAACGAACAAGACCAGTGAAGTATAACCAACAATTAAGGCAAAGTTAGATGACACTTCCTGGCTTTTTGGCAAAGCGTATAAAAAGAGTACTGCTCCACCAATCGCAGGTAAGCCACTAAACCAAATCCAATTCAGGACTCTTGGCTGTGTTTGTGCCGAGCGAGGAGGTTCACTTAATAGGACGTACAGAACAGTGCATAGAATTGCCAGCCCAACAAGAACAGATCCAGAAAAGGGCAACTTGATCTTGTCTGAGGCATTATTGATTGCCAGACCTGCAAAGACATTCAATACGGAAACTAGTATAGGAACCAACAGACTTCCTTGCGTTGACATAGCTAAGCTCAACCTACCAGCCTGTATCAATGTTTAACCTGCTGTCAGTCTATACCGAAAGAAGGATTACAGCATTACTATGCTAGATTGAGAATGATAATCATTCTATTGTTGGTATGATCAGTCAGGTTAATCGTCCGTTCACTGAGAAAAGCGCTCCCAAAAGCAACCCACAAACGCTGCTGCGGATTCGTCATACTTGCGCTCATGTGCTGGCGATGGCAGTGCAAACGCTGTTCCCAGAAACGAAGGTGACGATCGGACCCTGGACAGAGACTGGCTTTTACTATGACTTTGACCGTCAAACCCCCCTCACCCCTGACGATCTCACCCAGATTGAAACCGAGATGCGGCGCATCATCAACGCCAATCTGCCGATCATTCAAGAAGTGGTCGATCGATCGCAAATTCGGGCAGAAATTGAGCAACTCCATGAACCCTACAAACTGGAAATTCTCGATAGCATTCCCGCTGATGAACCGATCACGCGCTACTTTATTGGTTGTGCAGATGCCCTGCAAGGCGTGACAGACGCTTCCTTGTTTCACATCACGGCGGACACCCTAACCCAGAAACAAATGGGCAAGGATTGCTGGTGGGATTTGTGTGCGGGACCTCATCTCAACTCCACGAGTGATATTAACCCCGAAGCCTTTGCCCTGGAGAGTGTTGCTGGAGCCTACTGGCGAGGGGATGAAACCAAACCGCAACTTCAGCGCATTTATGGCACCGCCTGGGAAACCCCAGACCAGCTACAGGCGTATCTTACCCAGAAAGAAGAAGCCAAACGCCGCGACCATCGCAAACTGGGACAGGATCTGGATCTGTTTAGTATCCAGGAGGATGCAGGTGGAGGGCTTGTCTTCTGGCATCCGAAAGGGGCGCGGATGCGGCTCTTAATTGAAGACTATTGGCGCAAAGCGCATCTGGACGCAGGGTACGAACTGCTTTACACGCCACATATTGCCAACCTTGATCTCTGGAAAACCTCTGGTCATTTCGATTTCTACCGCGAGAATATGTTTGACCCGATGGAGATTGAGGCACAGCACTATCAACTGAAGCCGATGAACTGCCCGTTTCATGTGCTAGCCTACCAAAGCCATTTGCACTCCTATCGAGAATTACCGATTCGTTGGGCAGAGTTAGGCACTGTCTATCGCTATGAGCGATCGGGTGTATTGCATGGCTTAATGCGGGTGCGCGGCTTTACTCAGGATGATGCTCATATCTTCTGTTTACCAGACCAGGTGGCAGACGAAATCCTGGGTGTATTGAACCTCACGGAAACGATCCTTTCTGATTTTGGCTTTACCCAATACGAAGTGAATCTTTCCACTCGCCCTGCTAAATCGGTGGGGACGGATAATATCTGGCAATTAGCCACAGATGCCCTGGTTGAAGCCTTAAACACCAAAGGTTGGGACTATATCACCGATGAAGGCGGTGGTGCGTTTTATGGTCCCAAAATCGATATCAAGATCAAAGATGCGATCGGGCGTTTGTGGCAATGTTCCACCATCCAGGTCGATTTCAATTTGCCAGAACGCTTTGATATGGAATATGTCGCCGCTGATGGTTTACGCCAGCGTCCGATCATGATTCACCGCGCTATCTTCGGGTCATTAGAGCGATTCTTTGGAATTCTCACCGAACACTATGCCGGGGACTTTCCTCTCTGGTTGGCTCCAGTCCAGGTGAGGGTGTTGCCTGTGAGTGATGATCAACGAGCGTATGCCACTGCGATCGCCCAGCAATTAAAACAACTGGGATACCGGGTTGAAGTCGATTCCAGTGGCGAACGGCTGGGCAAACAAATCCGCACCGCAGAAGTGGAAAAAATTCCAGTCGTTGCAGTCATCGGCAAACGGGAAGTGGAAAATCAAACCTTGAGTATCAGAACCCGTCAATCAGGAGAACTCGGATCGTTAACACGACTAGAACTTCAAGAAAGAATGCAGCAAGCAATTGAAAATAGACAACCGATTTAGATTAGGAGGAACATGAAAGTTGCTTATGTTTTTACTCATCCTCGCGGTGGCACTTACAAATTAGGGCAAATGATTCTGCCTCAGCTAGAAATGGGTGTGCATGGCGTTGACGTTGCGGGAATGTTCTTCTTCGATGACAACTGCTTTGTTCTGCGAAAGGGCGACCCGATTGGAGAACGATTAGCAAAGGTGGCGAAAGAACAAAGCATTCTGTTGATGATGTGCGATCTATGCGCCTTAGAACGTAACCTTGCAGAAGGTGAACCACGCTGGTGCAATCCTGACGGAACCGGGCGCAAAGAACCAGGAAAGTGCATCGTCAAAGATGTCGTGGAAGGAGTCAGCGTTGGTTGTTTTCCAGATTTATACACGGCATTGAGCAGCAATCCTCCAGATCAGGTCATCACTTTATGAAAAGAATCACACTGGTGATTGTTGTCTTGTTTGCAGTCCTGCCTACGCCGACACGAACTGTCCAACAGTAACCAAAGCGGATATTGCTGCACTGTTTGAGCAGTGGGATCAGTCGCTACACACAGGTAAACCGAGCGAAGTTGCTAAGAATTATGCGGATGATGCGATTCTGGTTCCCACGGTCTCTAACAAAGTGCGGCACACCCATCCTGAAATTGAGGATTACTTTCAGCGGTTTCTCAGGCTGAAACCGGATGGTCAGATTGAGGAGCAAAATATTCAGATTTATTGTGATGTAGCGGTTAATTCTGGAATTTACACCTTTGCAGTGGTCAAAGATGGTCAGCCCTCGGAAGTGAAGGCAAGGTTTACCTTTGTCTATCGTAAAGTGGGCGATCGCTGGTTGATTGTCGATCACCATTCGTCAGGAATGCCAGAAAAAACGACTTAAAAATGTTCCAGAAGGTCAGGTGCAATGCAAGAAGCCGTTATCACAGCAATCCCTCAGTCTAGCCAATTAATTTTCCACTCCCCATTCCCTACTCCCTCTTATGAACTTATTTTCTCAAGACAAACCCAAAGCCAACCCAGAGAAAGTCCGAGATATCAAAAACTGGGTTTACCGCATCTTAAACGTTAATCCTGACATTCCAATTTCCATCAGCCAACTCACTTGCCAAGAACCCGGATGCCCTCCCATTGAAACCGTCATTGCCATCATGACTCAACCCGTCAAGCAGTACAAAATTCACAAGACTGTGGATGAAATTGACGAATTAGACATTTGCAACCTCTACTAAACACACCCCACACCCCACACCCCACTCCCTACTCCCTACTCCCCACACCCCACTCCCTATTCTCTAATGTCCCAACACACCCTATTCATTTGCAAATCCTGTGCCTTCTCCCCAACAAAACGAGATTACATGGGGCAACGAGGCGGTTATCATCTCTGGCAAAGCCTGTTACGGTTGCAACATCAATGGCAGCTACAAGCTGAATACAACATTGAGGCAGTGGATTGTTTAAGTGGCTGTAATCGACTTGCGCGATCGCCTTTGCTGCCCCTGACAAAACTACCCTGATGTTTGGCGATTTGCCTCCTCT
>JAAUTN010000234.1 GCA_012031415.1 Leptolyngbyaceae cyanobacterium SM1_4_3
GCCCCCCTCTTCTACACCATCCCCCATCGATCCAGCAAAAACGCATACTCAAACGCAATTTCCTTGAGTCGCTCATAGCGTCCGGATGCGCCACCGTGACCTGCGCCCATGTTGGTTTTGAGGAGCAGGATGTTCTTGTCGGTTTTGAGCGATCGCAATTTCGCCGTCCACTTAGCGGGTTCCCAGTACTGTACGCGGGAGTCATTTAAGCCAGCGGTAATCAGAATGTGCGGATAATCTTTCGCTTCTACATTGTCGTAGGGCGAGTAAGACTTCATGTAGTCGTAATAGGCTTTGTCGTTGGGGTTGCCCCACTCTTCCCATTCCAGCGCGGAAAGCGGCAGGGAAGTATCTAAAATGGTGCTGACGACATCGACAAAGGGAACGTGAGCTACCACGATATTGAATAATTCAGGGCGAACGTTGATCACGGCTCCCATGAGCAAGCCGCCTGCACTGCCACCAGAGATGGCCAGGCGATCGCTCGATGTCCAGCCTTCAGCAATCACGTGTTCGGCACAGGCAATGAAGTCGGTGAAGGTATTTTTCTTTTTCAGAAACTTACCGTCCTCGTACCACTTGCGCCCCATCTCAGCCCCGCCGCGAATGTGGGCGATCGCCATCACCACGCCCCGGTCGAGCAGTGACAGCCGATTTGACGAGAATGACACCGGATAGCTGAAGCCATAGGAGCCATAGCCCGTCAGCAGGAATGGATTCGCGCCATTTTTCTCAACTCCCTGCTTGCAAACGATCGAAATTGAAACCTGTGTGCCATCCGCAGCAGTGGCGATAATGCGTTCGCTTACATACTGAGTTTTGTCATAGCCACCCAAAACCGGGGTTTGCTTTTTTAGCTCTCGCTCCCGCGTCTGCATATCATAGTCATAAATTGAGCCAGGAGTAACCAGAGAGGTGTAGCTAAACCGCAAAATCTTGGTGTTAAATTCTGGGTTGCCGCCTGGGGAAACGTCGTAGGTAGGCTCCGGGAATTCGATATTGTGCTCGTCGCCTGTTGACAACTGCCGAACCCGAACCGTAGGCAACCCTGCTGTCTGTTCATAAATTACCAAATGGTCCGCAAAGGCACTCACGCCCGATATCATCACGTCTTCACGATGAGGAATCACCGTCTGCCAGTTTGCTTTGGCGGGGGAATCAACTGGCGCTTTCATCAGCTTGAAGTTGATTGCGTCATCGTTCGTAACAATATAGAAGTGGTCACTGTGATGCTCGATGCCATATTCCATACCGGGCGATCGCGGGTGAATCACCCGAAACTCATCCGTTGGGTTTGACGCATTCAGGTAGTGAACTTCAGAGGTGATTTTGCTCTCCAGGTGCAGCAAAATATAAGTTTCACTGCGAGTCTTGCCAACGCCCAAAAAATAAGAATCGTCCGCTTCGTGGTAAATCAGCACGTCCTTCTCGGTGGCATTGCCCACCTCATGCCGAAACAGCTTAAACGGGCGGTTGGTTGCGTCTACCTGCGTGTAAAATACCGTCTTGCTATCGTTTGCCCAGGCAAAGGAGGGGGAAGTTTCAGCAATGTTTTCAGCGGAAAGTTTGCGAGTTTCCAGATTGAGGAAAAACAGCGTGTAGCGTTCTGAGCCGCTAGTATCAACCGAATAGGCCAATAGCTGATGGTCAGGACTAACCTGCAATAGCCCAAGCTCAAAAAACTCGTGCTCTGCGGCGAGTTGGTTTTGGTCAAGCAGCACTTCTTCGGATGCATCCAGGCTGCCTTGCTTGCGGCAGTAAATCGGATATGCTTTGCCTTCTTCGGTGCGCGAATAATAATAAAAGTCGCCTTTACGATAGGGCACTGACAGGTCGGTTTCCTGAATTCGAGCCAGCATTTCTTGATAGAGTGAAGTTTGCAATTCTTCCGTGTGCTGCATCACGGACTGGGTGTAAGCATTTTCTGCTTCTAAATAGGAAATAACCTTCGGCTCTTGGCGATCGCGCATCCAAAAATAATCGTCATTCCGCTGATCCCCATGTAGCTCATGCACATAAGGCTGCTTTTCTGCTACGGGAGGAAATGTTTTCTCTAAGGAAATAGCTCGATTCATATTGGGTAGAAACCTCCTGTGCAGTTGCCGCGAATGAACCTTCGATTGAATAGCCCTTTTAAATTTGTTGGCGATCTTAAGTTTGCCTCAAAAGGGATAGTCTATGAGACTTGAATCGGATAGAGCGGGGATGAGGGTAGTGCAAAATACCCTATAACAATATTAAGGCTGTGCGCTTGACTAAGGCTGTGCGCTTTGCTCCGCTTCCCTTTTTGTTTTAACCTGTGCGAGTGCAGCTACTACGTTGCTCAGCCAGATCAAGATCGCAGCATAATTTTCCTGAGTGAGTAAGTTTTGCCTGCTAGAGTAATTTGAGCAAAGGCTTTAGAATAATTGGCATTTGCTTGATACACCTGGAGTGCAAGAATTTTACTCTAAGAGGGTGAAGCCAGGTTTACAGTTAAACGATCCGTTAAGGTCATTAAAGATTGAGTATGAAAAGTAAGATTGTCCTCAGCTTGGTGTCTCTTCCCAGCTTGACTGGGGCGATGCTGTCTTTGCTGGTTGTATCCAGTTCAGCCCATGCAGGTGTGACGGCGGCTGATCCCGTTGAGCCAGTGACGTGCGATCGCTCCTCCCAGTTTCAAACCCAATTCACCTGTACACGAGTCGCTCCATCGGTCCCTGTTGCGACCCTTCCGGCTCCTGTCAATATTCCGGTTGTGGGTCCGACTCAGCAGGCTAGCAGTTCGCCTCCAGCGTTTGTTAATGCCTCAATTACTGACGACTCCAGGGTTTATGAAAACCCTGATGCTGAGTATCCCATGCTGGCCTTTAGCGAAGCAGAAAGCGATGCGGCGGTGGCGCTATTTGGCTGCGACTGCCCCGCCTGCATGAATTCGTTGCGCCAGTTGCGAAATCTGGCTCCTGTTACAACCGACGGCAGAGACGCTTGCTGGACGGTGGTTCAACGCCAGTTTCGCCGCGATCCGGCTGAGGTAATCGAGGCGCTTTCCGCTGCTGAGAATAATCAGACGGACTTTTATTTTGAGCTGGAGACGGTGAACTAACCAAATCCTTTGGCTCGACTCGATTCTGACCAGATTAGCAATTCGCCGTTTTGTCCTCCGGCGGCTAGTTTTTGGCCGCCCGGTTGCCATGCCACACAGGAGAAGCCCTGGGGCGCTCCCTCTAGAATTTGCACGACTTTTGAGGCTTGCTGCCATAGCCCAACCCAGCCGTCGCTGGCAGCAGATGCTAGAAGGGCGGTGCCCGGTTGAAAGGCGATCGCCTGCACCATTTCTTCATGCAGGTTCAGCACGTTTGCGCCCCAGCCGACTGATTCATCGGGATGTTTTGCCCAGACGACCAGCCCTTCCTGACTGCTGGTGACGAGCAGCGGCGCACCTGTTTTCGTGAGAACGTCTGACCAGGACAACTGCCGCACTTTACCCGGAAAGCCCTGCATCTGCCAGGGAAACGGGTTGCCCCACTGCCAGACCAAGAGCGTCCGATCCATGTTGCCGGATGCCAGATATTCTCCGTTGGGCGACCAGGCGATCGCCACACTGGCGGCGGCCAGTTCCCAAGTCGTTGGGTCGTTGTTCCAGTCTTCGCGGCTCCAGGTTTTGACAGCGCGATGTCCGGCTGCTGCCAAAAATTCACCCTGGGGATGCCACGCCAAATCCAGTACAGACGATGCTTCAAAGTGCAGAGTGGCAATCACTTCGCTAGCTTCAACGTCCCAGATCTGAGCGTAGCGTCCCAGGCTAAAAGCCAGTTCGTTGTGTTTAGGATTCCAGGCAAGGCGATCGATCCAGGCGGGAGTGTTGTCAATTGTGCTGATTAGTGTGGGCTCAGCGTCAAGCCGCCAAATTTTGACGCAGCCATCTTGTCCGCCTGCTGCTAAAAACTGCCCATCTGGAGAAAAGCCCAGACAGTCCAGCGATCGCCCTTCACCCGCTTGAATAGACAGAAGTGCTTGCCTCTTGAGATCTAACACTGCAACTTCGCCAGCCGCAGAACTGGCGGCAAGCCTTTGACCGTTGGGCGACCAGGCGATCGCCGTCACGTAGTCATTCAAACTGCCCTGCCAGAACGGTTTCACAAGTTGACGATTGGCTGAACCTACACTAGACACGCCCGAAAATCCTCTCTTAATTGAGTTTCGTCTAAGTTACGACCGATGAAAACCAGTTCATTTTTGCGAGTTTCATTCGGCTTCCAGGGGCGATCGGGTCTACCGTCAAAAATCATGTGTACACCCTGGAAGACAAACCGCTGGTCGGAACCTGCAATGTTCAAAATACCTTTCATCCGAAAAATGTCAGTTCCCTGGGTTTGCAGCAGATGGCTGATCCAGGCTTGCAGCTTTTCGCCATGAATCGCGCCCGACTCGACCAGCGCCACCGAAGCAACCGTTTCGTCATGTTCGTGGGCATCTTCGCTGAGAAATTGCGGATCGATTTCCAAGGCCCGTTGAAGGTCAAACGCGCCCACACCCAAGACAGAATCCATCTCAATCGAGCAATTTTGAGTGTGATAGATTTTGGCGATCGCATTCATCCCCCCAATCCGCTGCTCCAACTCCTGAAGCTGGGACGGCTCAACCAAATCGGTCTTGTTGAGCAAAATCACATCGGCAAAGGCAATCTGCTCCTGCGCCTCACTGCTGTCCCAATGCTCCCAGATGTGTTTGGTGTCAACCACCGTCACCACCGCATCCAACTGCATCTGAGAATTGACATCTTCATCTACAAAAAAGGTTTGGATGACGGGAGCCGGATCAGCCAATCCGGTTGTCTCAATCACCAGATGGTCAAACTTGTCGCGCCGCCGCATCAGATTACCGATGATGCGAATCAGGTCGCCCCGCACCGTACAGCAGATGCAGCCGTTATTCATCTCAAAAATTTCTTCATCAGCATCGATCACCAACTGGTTGTCAATGCCCACTTCGCCAAACTCATTCACGATCACGGCTACTTTCTTGCCGTGTTCGTGGGTCAGAATGCGGTTTAGCAGCGTTGTTTTCCCGGCTCCCAGGTATCCCGTCAGGACGGTTACAGGAACAGCTTCCATAGAGGTGTTGACCATAGCTCAAACCCTTTTGCTTAATTCTAGAATGATAACGATTATCACTCTTTTAGACCAGTCATGCGTATGCGCCTCTTATCCTAGCAATCGGGTAAAGGGGAAGGCGATCGCAGGATGAAAGCTTCCAAGCCATCCTGCAATCCGTGACGCAGGTAAAAATCCCATCGATCGGGGTAGGGGCGAAGCATTCAGGCATGAACTCTATAACTTAACCAAAATCTCTCTGCCGAATGCTTCGCCCGTACACAAAGATAGTGTCTCTTTACAAAGCAGATTCCAGGTCAAACATCTGAATTCTATCCCCAAGTTAGGATACCGTCATGCGCTGAACCCAGTTTGAAAGGAAAGCGGGATGGTTCAAGCACAGCCAAACCCCCAATTAGCAAATTTGCCCCAGCGACGGTGAATTCCAAGTATTGGGTAATTGATGTCAATCAAAAGCAACGGTTAGTATTTCGTGAACCTCAAAGAGATATCTATCAGGTTGAGCAGGGGTTGGAGATGGGGATGCGATCGCCCCTGTTACATCTTCGGATGTAGTAGTTGAGTTATCAAATTTGTTAGGTTGAGGGCGATAGCAATGGCTTCTAAACCATTTCCTATCGAGACGCTACATCTTAGCTTTACACAGCCCTGTAGGAACTTTACAAGTTTCTGATGAACTGCTGTGATTCAATCAAAAAAAGGGGAATTCTACTGAGAGATGGCACTTAATTGCACTCATTCAGGAAACTATAATGTCACCAGCAACACAAATAAAAACAAATTCTCCTTCCTCAGACGCTACACTGACTCCCCGTTCAATTCGCTTACTCCTAGCCCTGTGGTTTTTGGGTGGTAAGGATATCAATCAGGGCAAGATCAACGATCGATTAAAAGTGAATGGCAAAAAGAGTCTAGACTGTGATGATCTTTATGCTCGTTTGGAACAAGAAGAAGCGATTGAAGTTGCCAAGAAGAAAGTTTCTATTACAAACAAAGGAATTGAATTATTGGGTCAAGGTTTGCAAAGTTCTGATCTTGCTATAAAAGGAACAATTGTGGGTTCCTGGATGGCAAAAGCCCTGTTGAAGTGGATTCAGCAATCGGATGTAAGTATGAATGGCGCTGCAACTAATGGTAAAGTTGCCCATTCCGAAATTACTTCCCAGGAAAAATTTAAGCAAGTTGCACTGGAAGTCTACGATCGCCTCAATCGTGATTACAACTTAGATAACTTGGTTCCCATCTATCGCATCCGCCGAGAAATTGGCAATCAAGTTTCTCGTTCTCAGTTCAATGAGTGGATGTTAGATATGCAAGCTAACGACATTCTTCAGCTGATCGGTGGAGAAATGCCAGGTCTGACCCCTGATATCGCTGAAGATTCAATCGAAACGAACCTTGGTGGGGTTCGCTATTACGTGAAGAAACTTTAAAACGCTGAATTTCCAACCCTAACATTACACCGTACAAACCCGTAAATTCTGCTTTTTGTAACGAAGCGATCATGAACTCTGCTGCCTCATCATTCTCCCCAATCGATCAAATTAACGCTGTCCTCCGCAATCAAAACCCTTTCGCCCAGGCTCCCATTCTCAGAGCTAATCACGTTTGGGGAAAAGGATTTCCTGATGTTGAATCTCTAAATGCTCATGCCTCTGATGCAGTTTTTCGAGCCTTAGATGAGATTCGTGCGGGTCTTTATCCAGCAACTTCTATCCTGATTACTGCCCAAGACGGGACGGGTAAAACTCATATCATTAGCCGCATTCGCCGTTATCTTCAGAAGCAAGGTGGAGCCTTGTTTGTCTATGCCAATAAGTTTGACGATCTCAATCGGGTAAAGCAAGGATTTCAGCAAATCTTGGCTGATAGCCTCAGCAATATTGGCAGGCAGGAAATAACCCAATGGCAGGAATTAGCAACAGAAATGGCAAATGATGCCATTAAAACAGCTAACCTACAAGCTCAATTCTTGCCTGTTGAACATCTAGTCAAAAAATTTGAGGATGCAGACGAAGAACAAGCTAGAAAATGGATTGGTCAGCTCACTAAAGCATTTCGCAAAGCAAAGGACGTTAAAGATCCAGATATTGTCCGGGCTATTTTTTGGACCCTATCAGAAGAGCAATCCTCATACGCAGCGAATTGGTTAGGTGGAAAAGAGTTAGCTCAATACAAAGCAAATGAGTTAGGTTTACCGAACCAAAACCAAACTTTTGATACAGTTCTGCACATTCTGTCCCTAATCAGCCAATACAATGAACTAATCATTTGCTTTGATGAACTAGATCTGCCAGATTACAATGATGCTGGTTTACACAAAGCTCAAGTTATTTCTGGTTTGGTGAAAGAGTTGTATGAAAACTTACATCGAGGCGTTGTTTTGACAGTAATGATGCCAGGTGTATGGAAAGATAAGGTCAAGCAACTGCCGCCTGGAGTCTGGAGCCGAGTAACAGCTTGCGGAGAACCACAGGATTTGAGTTATATGGACGGTGACTCAATCGTTGAACTGGTTAGCCGCTTTCTTAAAGAGTTTTATGACGAAAAAGGGCTGATGCCTCCTCATCCACTCTATCCATTTGATGAAGATCAACTGAGAGCGCTTGGTAGAGAAAGGCTAACCGTTAGACAAGTTTTGACGTGGTGTAAGGATAACTGTAGACCTCCATTAGCAACTGAAGATAACCAGCCTGTACCCATTGATGATCCAGTTTCAATTGAAGATCCAGTTGAGACGGCTTTTAAGAACGAGTTGGAGGAAGACCTCAGTAAGAATCTAGATGATAATGCTTTGATCTCAAATGCGCTTCTCTTCAGCCTTGCAATGCTGGTAGGTCTAACAGTAGAGAGCGTCACGATTGAAGAGGTTACTACTAAAGTCAAAAAGCGCGGTGGTAGAGATCCATATCTCAATTTCAAGATTTTGGGTAAGGAGGATGGTAGAGATGTCAGTATTGGTGTAGCAGTTTTGCAATATGACGGTGGTGGAGGGCTAGGTGCAGGATTCAGAAGGTTAGTTGATGAAGACAAATCTTTTGGATTAACTCGTGGTTGTCTAGTGCGATCTCAAAGTAAACCCATCAATCACTACTTTAAAAAAACATACCTCAATCCTCTAATTTATGAGAAGGGGGGCGAGTTTGTTGACTTAAAGGAAGAGGAAATAAAACCCTTAATTGCAATTCGAGCGGTTCATCAGAAACGGGAAGTAGATTACAAGCTAACTGAAGAGCAAATCCTTACATTCATAGCTGAGAAGGGAGCCGAGAATCTACTGGGAATTCATAACCCTCTCCTCAAAGAAATTTTGAGTGACCCATCACACCAAGTGCCCTTACTTGAAGATGAACCAGAAGTGCAAGTTCAAGAATATACAGAGGATAGTGATTCTGATGAGCTTGAGCCATCTGAAAAGGTTGAATTAGCCGGATTAAGTGCGAATGCTTGAACCAGTTCTGCTTGATAGAGCATTGTATCTACCCGCTCCAGATGTTAAAGCTTTGGCTGAAGGGCGGGTAGTTGCAGCAATTCCTAAAGCATCGATTGAAGTAGGATGGTCGTTTCTGCTTTATCCGGGTGATGCTCTTATAAGCTCAACTCCGGTTGAGAGACAGTACAATCCTGACTTTTTATCGATAGCTAAAGCTGTATTAACTGAGTCAAAAAATGCAGCAGTTAAGGTTGGGTTTTGGGCAAAATGTGAGTCTTGCGTTCTTGTCCATGAACTTGAAAGATTAGATGTTCTGTCTCAGTTAACGACTTGGACACCAATAGCTTTAAAGAGTACGTTGCAGCAACAGCAATATTTTTTTCTAGCTTGTCTAAGAATCTACCAACTACCTGAACCCATTGAAGTCTCGAAAAGCCACTTCACTTCCGACAAAGTTGGTAAATTCGTCAGTTTGTCTTCGTTGGGCTTGCCTGAGCATATATCCCTTCCAATTAAGATTGACACCTTTTTACCAGTATTAGGTGATGTTGTGTTCAATCAACGCAAGCAGCAGCTAGTAGAACGTAGATTACCTCTCCACCCTGAATTAGAGAATTTGTACAATGCGATCGCCCAGCTAGCTGCAACCGATCCAGAAGTTGAGAAGCTTGAGCAAGATATCAAAGTATTTTTAGGTTGGGCTGATCACCTAGCAACAAACCAACTTGATCCTAATTTAGCTTGGATCAAAACAATCGTTGGCTTAGGCAATCGAAGCAAAGAATTGGATGAAGGCAAGAGCAATTATCAAGCTGGAACAGATTTTGAAAATATAGTACATCAAAGCCTTGAATTCTTGGAGTTCACAATTGATGCAGCCCATAAAGGTGGGGCTGGTGGTTTAGACCTTTTCTGCTCAAAACCTTATCCTCTGGTTGGTGAATGTAAAGCAGGAAAAGGAATTCCCAGCCGCACGACCGAGGAGCTAATCAAACTGGGAGGAATGCATTTAGGCAAAGATCAATTTCTGGCATCAGCCAAATTAATCATTGGGCCAGGCAAGCCTACTCCAGATGTTTTAACAGCAGCCCAGGAATGGAGAGTTAGTATTATTAATCCTATGAGTTTACAGAAACTAGTTGAGCTGAAAGCAAAATATCCAGGTTCAATAGATTTAATTGAGCTAAAAAAATATCTAGAGCCTGGGCAAATTGATCACAAAATTGACGAATATATTGAAAAGGTTTTAGCCGAAATTAAACTGCGAATACATATCACTCAAACTTTAAAGAAGTATTTAGAACAAGTTAGAGCCACAGATGTTGATGTAAATACGTTATTTGGTGCTTATTCCGGCTCTAATCCTCCACGAGTCTTAACTCTTCAAGACTTTTACAAAATTCTAATTGAACTTTCTTCTCCTCTTGCAGGTTTCGTAGGTCGAAGAAGAGGGAATGATGGGCGCGATCGCTTTTACTTCCTCCGCCAAATGTCTCAATTAGATACTCTGTAGTAGGAAACTTTATCCTCTACTAGACTGACACTATGCTCAACCACTCCTCAACCTTCCAGCAAGCACTTGAAGCAGTTGAAGCCTTATCCTTGGGTGATCAGGAAGCTCTGCTCGATCTGCTGCGAAAGCGTCTTGCTGACCAGCGGCGAAAAGCATTGGTGAAAGAAATTACGGAAGTTCGCCAGGAATATAGCCAAGGGCAAGTTAAATTTGGCTCTGTTTCTGGCTTTCTGGCTGAACTAGATTCATGAGGCAAATTGGCTGGACTCCTAAATCTTGGCTCTCATGATGAAGTTTACTGAGTATGGGAAAACCAATGCAAATTACAATTGATTTGCCTCTGGATCTGGAGCAAGATCTTATTCGCCAAGCGACTCAGTTAAATGTTCCGCTCCAAGTCTTGATTCTTCAAGCATTGCGTCAGCTAGCTCAGACAATGATTAACTTCAATGTTCAGTGGTCTGAGGATGTTTTATCTTACGAGGGGCTTCCTGACTTTCCAGCTTTTGAGTCTTACCATGATGAGATCCTTCGCTGTGAACCTGGCTTACTCTAGCGTGATATCTCTTGACACGATCAGGGGCATGGGAAAAGCAGGAAAGGCGCTCAGGCAAGTTTTAGAGAAGCACAGCATCAGTCAGAATCGACTGGCAGTTACAATGGGGCTTGCCAGGTCTACAGTCAATCAGTGGTTTCATGAGATTACCGATCCCTCAGCGGAGTCGGTTACTCAGATTGTTGCTGCTCTGGAGAGTTTGAATGAAGCTGCCGCAGAAGAATTTATTGCGCTTTATTTAGGGCGCACTGCTCAAGAGGATGAATCGTCGTAGTCTACTGAGCAATGCCAAGCTGGGTTTAGAGGGCTAATCTAGACTGAAAGCATGAATTAACCGTAAATTTTTACCGCAAGACGGTGCTATGGCGATCGCCACTCAAAAACTCACCTTTGAAGAGTATCTTGTCTGTAGCCAGCCATAAATCTTTCTATGTATGATGACACTTGTCGGTTTCTCGCTGAACACTTCTCAGATGACTTCGCCAGTTGGTTACTGGGAGAAACAGTCACCCTAAGTAGTTCAACCTAAATAAGCATAAGATAGGAGAGCCACTTAAACATACCTTACGTCATGGGTGCTCCTTTAAGAATTAAGCTCAATCAGGCAGAGGACGAAACCTTAAAGTGCCTCAGTTATG
>JAAUTN010000235.1 GCA_012031415.1 Leptolyngbyaceae cyanobacterium SM1_4_3
CTCCGACCCCGGCGATCGCCTCTTGCCTTTGCAGCATTTTCGGCGCCAAAATTGTCACCTGACGCATAGAAAAACCAGAATCTTTGAGTGTCTGGAGTGCAGATGCGGTCGTGGGCGATCGGGAAACACACCGACAGCACGCTTTTGCTTGCCCGAAACCATATTTCCCTCCTTGAAGATGGGATGAGTGCAAGTCCACAGCTAGCAAAACGGCGAGAAAACTTCCGCTTACTGCCGAGACAATGTGATAACGATCTAGGCTTGATTGTTCCTATTTATCAACTTTTGAACTCCAAATTCATCGCTCTAGGGATGTAACTTGCAGCAATTTTCACTGGTATGAGACATAAATCGCTTTAGGGGCGAACAGCCGTTCACCCTCACCTGTCGTCTATTCATTTGGAAACACCCTACAAGGAAGAATTCGGGAAAGAATATTTGGAATGAATTCAAAAATACTCCGGTTCTGTAACTAATGATCCTGAATTATTCTGCAAGTCAAACCATAATCACAATCAGACGCGAACAAACTGCTGAATAGAAGCGCTAATCCAATTGTGATTCAAAAGTTTGAGCATTGTTTCGTTCGCAGTTTGGATGCATTGGACAAGTTTCTAGGGCAAGTTTGGGAGCCTGAGAGCGGCACTGTAGGTTGATGCTGGATCATTGATACTTTGAGGTAATTCGATTGTTAATTGCTCAAGTGTTGGCAGTTCAAATAATTGCTCAAAACGTTGTTTCATTCTACTGAGAGCAAGCAGCAAGTCAAGTTTCTCCTCTGTTCATGTTCGGGAACCTTTCCTCCGGTGTGATGCCGGAGGTTTTTTTTGCGTGTTACCCCTCATTCACGGTTGGGCAAAATCAGCCCATACATTCCAATTTTGGATGAGTTATCTCGTGGGGGGGTAATTGTGCGTCTACCTGCACTCTGGCTTCGGTTTTGCCTTCTGTTTCTTCTGGGTCTATTGCTGTTTTTTAGCTTGAACCACTGGCGACAGGGTTCAGCCCTACAGCCATCCTTAGAACCGCTGCCTCAAGATCCGCTGATTCAGGTCTACTTTAACCATTCCCAGGCAGCGACTTACACAGAACCTTATCGGCAACAAGAGCGGTTGGGGGATGATCTGGAACAGGTGATCGTGGAAGCGATCGCCACTGCACAATCATCGATCGACATAGCCAGTCAGGAATTTCGCCTGCCTCGCATCGCTCAAGCACTCCAGGAAAAACAGCGGGCAGGGGTGCGGGTGCGCGTGATTGTCGAAAACGAATATAGCCGTCCCTGGAGCAGCTATACGCCTGAAGAAGTCGGGCAACTGGATGAGCGGCAGCAGGGAAAGTATCTAGAATTCCTTCAGCTAGCAGACCAAAACCAGGACGGACAGCTTGCCTCAGCCGAAATTAGTCAACGCGACGCACTGGTGATGCTGCAACAGTCCCAAATTCCTGTAATTGACGACACCGCAGACGGCTCCAAAGGCAGTGACCTAATGCATCACAAGTTTCTAGTCATCGATCGCCGATGGGTGATTGTCACGTCTGCAAACTTAACAACCAGTGACGTACACGGAGATTTCCTCTCACTTGAAAGCAGGGGCAATGCTAACAACCTGGTCAAGATAGACAGTCCAGAACTGGCGCAGCTTTACACTCGTGAGTTTGAGTTGATGTGGGGAGATGGCCCCGGCGGAGCCTTAGATAGTAACTTTGGATTGCAGAAGTCACCCCGTCCGGCCCAAACGGTGACACTGGCACCGGGATCAACGGTTACAGTCCAGTTCTCACCAACCTCGACCTCTTTGCCCTGGCAGCAAAGCACGAATGGTTTAGTGGGCAGAGCTTTAAACATCGCAACTCGAACTGTTGATGTCGCTCTATTTGTGTTTTCTGATCAAAACTTGAGTAATGTCCTGCAAACGCGCCACCAGCGGGGTGTCCAGGTCAGAGCTTTGATTGATTCTGGCTTTATCCACAGAGATTACAGTGAAGCGTTAGACATGATGGGTGTGGCGATGAAAAATCGACGCTGCCGCTATGAGGAGGGGAATCAACCCTGGAGTGGGGCAATCGCCACCGTCGGCACTCCTAACCTTGCAGAAGGCGACCTGCTGCATCACAAATTCAGCCTAGTAGACGAACATCTCGTCATTACCGGGTCACAAAATTGGAGCGCAGCCGCCAATCACAGCAACGACGAAAACCTGCTGGTGATTGACAACCCCGCTGTTGCGGCTCACTTTCACCGAGAATTTGAGCGGCTCTACGAAGGAGCTAGTTTAGGTCTGCCAACCTTTGTGCAGCAGAAAATTAGAGAAGAGCAAACCCGTTGCCCTTGACTAGCTGAAACTGAAACCCGCTGTAACGTAGTTTCATAGGGATTCAACGAAGGGGTAAGGGAGTTGGCTCACACTAAACTTGTTGATGTATTAAAACTTTTAGCTGCGAAACGTTCAACTCCACAGCTAGCAACAGATTTAACAACAGATTTAGAAATACAGTTAGAAACATTTCTTTTGGCAGATGAGCAATCTAATATTTTTGGCGTGACCGCAAGTAATGTGAAATCTGTCGTGCAGCAGCGATCGCACCTGCTCCAGCAAATTTATCCTGAATTTGACTGCTTTTGCCGAAACAACTTGGGTTGGCAAACCTACTCCCTAGAGACTTTGTGGAATCTATGGCTGCCGCTAGCAACTGATTTGGCAGAAAAGCGCCGTCAGTTAGAGCGTCCTTTGATTCAAGGCATTTTGGGCGGACAGGGAACCGGGAAAACAACGCTGGCAACCATTCTGACTCTGATTTTGAAGCATCTGGGCTATCAAGCTTGCAGTTTATCGCTAGATGACCTTTACAAAACCTACGCCGATCGGCTTCACCTGCAACAGGCAGATCCGCGTTTGCGCTGGCGCGGCCCACCAGGAACTCATGACATCCAGCTAGGCTTGACTACCCTGCAACAGTTGCGTTCAGCCGAGCGATGTCAGCCTGTGCAGTTGCCTCGGTTTGACAAGTCTGCCTGGGATGGGGCGGGCGATCGCACTCAACCAGAAACCGTAACCGGAGTAGACATTGTGTTGTTTGAAGGCTGGTTCGTAGGCGTGCAGCCGATTGACCCAATTCAGTTTGAAACTGCCCCGCCACCGATTGTGAGTCCTGGCGATCGCGCCTTTGCCCGTGAAATCAATCAGCGACTACACGACTATCTGCCGCTCTGGGAACAGCTAGATTCCTTGATCTTGCTTTATCCAGCAGACTATCGCCTGAGCCAACAGTGGCGACAGCAGGCAGAGCAGAAAATGAAAGCAACTGGGCGACCGGGAATGTCAGACGCAGAAATTGAGCAGTTTGTTAGCTACTTTTGGCGATCGCTCCACCCTGACCTCTTCGTTGCCCCACTGCGACACAATCTAGACCGGGTAGACCTGGTGATTGAAATCAACCCAGACCATTTGCCAGGTGCCGTTTATCGTCCTGGATGATCAGAACGTCACAATTGCCACAGATGTTCAGCAGATCTGGGAGCAAAATTCTGCTATACAGGGTCAAGACGTTCAGGGTTGCGTAAGATTCAAGTATGCAGACTCACTCTTTCAGAAAGCGAGACGCTGGATTTAGCCTATCTACCCGCCAATGGGGAGCGATGATTCTAGCCATTCCAGTCGTTTGCTTGACCGTACCGTTGGCCTGGTCGCTCTGGCTGCGGCAGCAATCGGTTGCCGATCGCCCAACCGAACAACCAGCGGTTGAAACCGATGCACAGCAGCTTTTAGTTGAGCAGAACCAGCAGCTTGAACAACAGCGATCGCTCATTCTTGTTTTAGCGGCCGCCGCTAGCATTGGCATCCTTAATTCTGTTGCAGCCTGGTATTTCTTAAATCGCCTGTGTCGAGAACTGCAAGAGCAAGCAAAACTGCTTCAGGAAAGTGAGAAGTTGACGCAGGCGATCGCCACTCATGTAGCCGACGGCATCATCACGCTACATCAGGGGCAAATTGAAACTTTTAACTCGGCCGCCACGCAAATGTTTGGCTACGAGCCAGCCGAGGTAAAAGGTAAGGAAATTAGTTTGCTGTTACCTTTGGCAGATGAAGATGGAGGAGCGATCGCCCAATCCAACTCAACCCAGATTGCTCCTCAAATAATGACTGGCAAACTTTTTCAGCCTGTTCGTCAACAAAGAGGAATGGGAAAACACAAGGCAGGAACCCCCTTCCCCATAGAAGTTTCGGTGAGTGATATTCCGGTAAACGATCGCCGCCTTGTTGTGATTCATGACATCACTGCAAAAGAGCAGGCAGAGGCGGAGTTAAAGCGACAGTCGAATGAACTGAATCGCCTCAACACCGCTCTCAGCAAGACAAAATCAGAACTCCAGTCGGTTTATGTAGCTTGCTATGATTTGAAGTCACCGCTCCAGGCGATCGCCCATCTCTCAAAGTGGATCGAAGCTGACTTGAATAACTGGGTAGTCGAAGAAACTCAACCCCAAATGAATCTCCTACGAGAACGAGTCGATCGGATGGAAGGCTTAATTCATGGGATTCTTCAGCAAACGCCAGGAAAGGATGAAGGATGAGAGCCAAAGTATTTGGTACTGAACGATGATCTGTTACTCTTCATCCCCCTCCCAATCTTATAATTGCAATCCTTCCACTGAGCAAAGAACAGCTTCCGATCTTGAAACACTTGCTAACCTACGACGAACGCCTGAATTCTCCTGATTAAGATAAACGATACAGGCATTTGTATCCAGCAAATATCTCATTTAAGCGACTCCCGCACTTTATAAAAAGGCTGAGGATATCGAACAATTGGCTCGTCTGCTAAACAACCTGCTGTTCGTTCAAAAAATCCTGGTTCCCAGCCCAGCTCATCAACGGTGGTTTCAATATCTTCTACAGTCCGTTCGGTAGAAACGTTTGTTTCCTGATGCAAAAATTCTGCAAACTTGAGAACCATATAAGCTCTATCTTCTGGCATGGTTTTTACCAGTTCATAAATTGTTTCTGCGGTACTCATTAGACTTCCTCCATCCCGAATTGTATTCTATCTACACTTTGCAGAGTCCTAACTAATTTCTTCTTTTAACTTAAGCGATCGCCCCTCTGATTCCGTTCCCCGATCGCTTAACACTTGAACACTTAATTCCCATTGTTAACCCTGGTATTAAACTTCACGATGCCAGCAATGCAGTCACCGTTTCATCTGACATAAAACGTCGAAAGTCTAGAATTTCAACTAAAACAAGTTTGGCATCCTGTGAATAATGTAAAATCACCTGTCCTTCGTCTTCAGCATAGGCGACAGGTTCAGTGGACAGTTCAATTAAAAGCGCATCAACGTCTTTGCTATAGCTAATCTTTTTCATACCTAGACCTCCTACCTGGATACAGTGTGATGATCAAAATGAAAGTGTTAAATTCTCGGTAAACGACTCGAAGTACTAAATTTTCATCCAGACACTTTTGTGCAATTAGTTTGTTCTCTTCTCCAGTTTCTAGTTTGTCTGGCGATCGCACTGTCTCTATGACAAACTCTGGAGCGATCGCTAATGAATGGTTGGCTAAAATCTCCATTTTTAATCGGGCATGATCACTAAAGCGAACTTCTTTCATCAACTCTTTGCTGTTTTGACGAATCTACTTTTAATGCTTCCAATTCTGATAATTGCTGCTTAGCAAACTCTCGTACTTGCTCATCCGGATCATTAGTGGCGCGATCGCGCAGTAGTTCAAGAGTTTTGGAATGTGTGGAATATTCTTCAACAATGGCTTTCAAGGCTGTAAATCTAGGGAAACGTTTAGAGCCAAATCCTAGAGGGCGAGTAAAAGAGTTATCGGAAGCACATTCGTACAGGAAGTTGTAAACATCATTACTCTTCTGCCAACTTCGCAACAGTTCTTGCATAAGGGCATCTTTGGTGGGGCTAAGAGTAAGTGCAGTACAACTTCTTAAGAAACTTAGTGTTTCAGAATTATCTTTCCATTCTCTTGCCATCTCTTGCACTGCCAACCACATATAATTTATTTCGTTTAATTGGATCAAATTCTTAAGAAGGGATAACGTGTTAGGGTCATCTTTCCAACCTTTAACTAACTCCTTTAATGCCATTGCTTGCAGGTATCCATATTCTTTGGAGCTAGCGAATTTTTGAATTATCTTGAGAGTTTCTGAATCATTCTTCCAATTTCGAGCTAGTTCTTGTATGGCTGCTACTTGAACTTTTCCTACTACATCGCCAAATTCATCGACCCAAGTTTCAGAAGCTAATAGTTGAATCAGTTTGTAAGTTTCTGGGTCACTATTCCACTCACGAGCTAGTTCATGAATTGCTGCTGCTTGGGCTGTTCCATCGTCTCCTGAAAAACCAAATTGAGCAAGACTCTTCAACCAGGCAAGTGTTTCATGATGACATCTCCATGTAGTTGCAACTGCTTTAACAGCTTGACCACGAACTTTTACAATCAAATTCGCCAACTCTGTTTGACAATCCATTGGGCTGTTGGGAGCGAAATGTTCTGCTAAATCTTTCATAAGCTTTAGCAATCTGTTCTCCACTTCATCAATGCTTCTACGATTTCTAACTCCTGACAAGCATTTAGTAGCTAAGAACAAGCCAATAAAATCATCAGTCCAGGGACAAAAATCTCCACAATTAATGTTGCGGTCTATTATGTAATTAATAATTTTCCCTGCATTGTTTGTCCCAAGCATACTTATAATTAGCTGAAGTACTTCGTGCCATCTCTCATCATGCCAGTGAGACCCAAACACATACTCTTGCAATTGTTCAAATGTTAGTGACTGCTGTTTCTCAAACTGATTAACGAATTCAGTTGCACAGAAGTATTCCAAGAAGGTGCGGTGAACAAAGCCATAAGAATCTGCACCCAAATCACAGAGGATAAAGTTGCGGGTGCGGAGGTGTTCAATCATCAAGCGGGCAATAGTTCTCGGCTGTTCTATATCAATCGTTCTTAGATAGTCCATCAGAATGTTTTCTAGATCAGTGGCGCTAATGATGTTGCCTGCTAATCCTTTTTCGCTTGACTGCATATGATAAGCAACTTGTCGCAGCATGGCTTGCTTATCCTGGTAGTTAATTGTCAGCGGGTCAAGTCGATGTTCGATCAGGTTGCGCTCCACATCCCACTGGTGCAGCAATACCCGTGATGCCTGGTTATACAGTTCTGGGCGATTTCTGGGAAGCTCCTGATTGCGGTTGAGGATTGCCATCATCGTCAGCAGCAAAGGATTGCCTGCTAGTTCTCGAATTGCATTGGACTCCTGAATCGCTTTGTGTAGCCGTTCCTGTTTGCGGGTTTTGTCGAGTCCTGCTGGAAATGTCAGGTTGTGCCAGCGTTGAATGAAATCCTCAATTTGCTCTGGTTCCAGGTCTTGCAGCATAAAGTGACGGAATCCTGCACTTCGCAGTTGATGCACTTTGTAGCCTACCGAGCGAGAGGTGGCGATCGCCTGCACTTCCGGATACTCATTCGTAAAGCGATGAATATCCATCACCACCTCATCCCGCAATGCCGGATCGAACACTTCATCTACGCCATCAAACAAAGCAATGGCATGACCTGCTTTCAGCTTTTCGTGGAGGTGCTGCTGATTCAGCCGACCGACGATATTTCCAGAATGAATAAAGGAAAGGATATCGCTGCATTTCTTCTCCCGCTTGTCACGGGCATAGGTGCGAAGCTCAATCAGCAACGGAATGGGGTACAGTGGCAACTCGCTCAGGGGACGTTCTGCCCAAATCAGAGCAAGGTATTGCAACAACGACGATTTCCCTGAACCCGGATCGCCCAAAACGACAACATGCGGTACGGGCGAACGGCCGTTGGCCCCTACAGGGATCGTCGGATCACCCACGACTTCTAAGACTGAGCGAATGGGTTGTTCCACGTATACTCGGCGATGTTTTTCTAGTTCTGCTTCAGCTAGCTCTGCCTCGCTTAGTTCTCCCCGTTCGCGCAAGCGCCGCAAATGCTCCTTGGGAATCTCATAAACCTGAGGCAAAAATTCCTGACACTCCCGCACATTCTGCGGTACAAAGACCTTCCACAGCTTTAGTTCGTTGTAATAGACCCCAGTAGTATCGAGCGATTCTAACTTTAGATTGCCATACTGCTCCCTTAACCCTTCCGCATAGCAACGTAAGTCAAACGCTGGAGCAATGCCGACCAATTCCTGTAGGCTCTCTGCCGTAACTGACTGAGCCTCTGCCGCAAAAATGGGACGCAACACATCGGAATTCTGGATGATCGCTTTCACCTTCCTGACATAAGGCTTGCTCACCAGATCCCAGTCAAAGTCATCCGGCAAGTACGGCAAATCCAAACCTCGCCAGGTTTGAGCTAGCATTCTGGTGTCTATCATCCGACACTCTGACTCAAACGCCTGTCCTAAAAGCGCAGAGACTTGCCCGTTGTCAACAAATTGTTTGAATGGCTGGATGTACTGCTTAACTTGCGCCTCTTGATACCCTGCGTTCTCTAGCTCCTGCTGCACCAATTCCAGGAATTCTTTCAGGGCTTTGCCATACGCCTCTTTTTGCACATCCTTTTCGGGTAGGCGGATGACCTTTTTGAGACAATCCTTAAAAAAATCTTTAGCGTAATCTTTAGTCGAGTCCTTTGCCAAGTCTTCTAGAACTGGCTTAACCAGAATTCCAGCAGCTTCTACAGCGCCCCAAACGATTAGCCAGTCCATCACCCCAACCTTCCAGTCGCCATTGGTTATCACTACTATGGCATCTGAAACGGTTGACCTGGATTATTAAGTCGCTTTTGTTCTACTGCTCTGAGTTATATCTGTAGTCAGCTAGGTTAGGACATGGACATTTGGTGGCGCGGCGGAGCCGCGCCACCAAATGTCCTAATCAATATGGCTACCGCTATATCTACGAGAGTGTGAAAAAATATCGCTGAATTGGATGGCGATCGCCGTAACTTTTGCTCTAGCAACAAGCATTGCCTTTGTTTCTATCCTGAATACCGCCGATTCTATTTTGATATGCGCCAACGGAGTCAAACATAGGAACGACGCATACCAAAACCGAAACGACGCACTCAAAAACCGCATTTTTGGCATCAATCCCTGAATCGTCCTGCCTCTGATATCTACCGTAGGAAATCTCTCAGCGTCGCTATGGAATGAAAAACGCCTCAATACTAAACATTGATAGGTTGGAGCATCCGCTTGATGTATCCGCGTAGTTCAAACGGGAATTTTCTATAACAGGGTGTGATTTCTTGAACTTCTTGCAGAAGCCTTTAGCACCTAGTCCCTAAAACAGCGGCACATTTACATCAATGGAAGCGCCAAAAATTGCACTGTTGAAATCAACATCAGAACTAGATGAGTCGCCGAAGCTAAATCCGCCAAAGAGAATAATGCGGCTGTTGCGGGAAAGGTCGTAGCTCAGTTGCGCCACGATTTGGTTATAAAAGTCTTCTCGGTCTTGTTGGGTAAAGTCGGTCAAGGTGAGTTGATAGTCCAATCCCACTTGCAGGTCAGGCTGAAGGTCGTAGTTGAGTCCAATGCCTAAAGTGTTGATGATGCGATTGCGATCGCTTGGATCGGCAAAACTTAACCGCAGTTGATAGAAACTATCCAATCTCAGGTTAGAGGCTAGTGGGTCGCGTCGGGCCAGGGTGAGGCGCAGGGAGTGATCATTGAAAAAGCGATCGCCATCATCAAAAAGCTGCTGATTGCTCCAGCCGATCTCACCATAGGTACGAGCCGAGAAAAACTGGCGAAGGCTAGCTCTAACCTCTAGTTCTCGATAATCCAGTTCTGACAACTCGCTATAGTGAACCAGCCCACCTTCTACAGAGGCGATTAAAAGTGTATCTGGTCCAAGACTGGGAGCCGCCAAAACACTGGCGCTGAGGCTAGTTAGCTGATCATCGATAGGGTCAAGCCGATCCAATAAAATATTGTCACTTTTAAAGAAGCTCAGCCGACCAATAAAGTAAACCGTCTGACGCGCAGAAGCTGACTGGGACTCAATTCGCTCTAACTCTTGTTCCCGTAAACGCAAAATTCCCAACTCTGAATCTTCTGTTTGATCATCAGTTTGTTCGCCAGTGGGGTTATCCGTTGAGTCAGTTTCCGTTGAGTCAGTTTCCGTTGAGTCAGTTGTGGGAGGGTCAGTTGTGGGAGGGTCAGTTGTGGAAGGGTCAGTTACAGGAGATGTTTGCTGCAACTCTTGTTCTCGCAGCCGCAAAATCCCTAACTCTGCATCACCAGTTTCAGCGGGCGCGACTTCAGAATTCTCTGCTGAAGCAGGAGCATGGGTCTCAGGAAATATCTCTGCTCCTGGTTGAATCATTTCCGGCGGTGCTATCTGACTTACCAATGGCATCGTCGAGCGATCGACTACTGACCTGTCAACAGAAGGCGACAGCCGTTGAACTTCAGTCTGGTTTAAGGGCTTATCCCCAAGCTGAAGGTTAATGAGTGGGGCAGATAGATCGGCTTTAGGAGCGGCGTAAGCAGCACTATTGTAAAAGAAGGCAATCCAAAAAACTGGCAGCTTTAAAAGCTTAAAGTTTAAGTACGCAGATCGCCTGCACCGCTGGTGGGTAGCTTCCCTGTCTGCCGAGATAGAGGTTTGAGGAGTTTTAGGCTCGCTCTGAATTCGGCTAAGTTTTGAAAACACCAGTTAACTATTCCATTTCAAGGGTCACGCCTGGGAATTGTAATGCGGTTACGCGGATTTCCCTCTGCACCACTGGGGACATCTAAATTAACCTCTGCACCGGGGCGATCGCTTCCATCCTCAGAAATACTTGACTCAACATTGATACCGACTCTTCCATTACCACCCCTATCATTGTTGTTCGCAGGAGAACCGAGATCTTCGGGACGGTTATTGCCCTGATCGTCTCCACGTCTAGGGATAGTGATTTCAGGTGCAGGGCGCTCTGGTTGTTCTGGTCGCTCATTTGAAGGTTCGGGACGCTCTGGTATATCAGGACGCTCTAGTATTTCAGGCGATTCAGGCTGTTCGGGGCGCTCAATGGAGGGTTCAGGTTGTTCGGGAAGATCCGGTCTTTCGGGAAGATCCGGAGGCTCGTTGGAAGGTTCAGGTTGTTCCGGCTGTTCCGGCTGTTCAGGACGCTCAGGGCGCTCAGGGCGCTCTGGTCGTTCGGGACGCTCTGGACGCTCTGGTCGTTCGGGACGCTCTGGACGCTCTGGTCGTTGCGGG
>JAAUTN010000003.1 GCA_012031415.1 Leptolyngbyaceae cyanobacterium SM1_4_3
CTCAATGGCAGGCGATCGCAGCCGAGGCAAATCCGTTCACGCTGCCCCCATTGCTGCGATTCAGGCGTTAGAGCAACAGGGGCAACCGTCTATCTGGCAACGGCAGATGTCAGTTGTGTCGATCAGGTGGAGGTGGCGTTGGATGCTGTCAACGCCCTGGGCTGTCCTGCCGTGCGGGGGGTCTTTCACCTGGCTGGAGTGCCACAACCGTTACTGCCGCTGACTCAACTCGATAGTCCTACCCTCCAGTCTGTTCTGAAACCGAAGGTGCTGGGCAGTTGGCTGCTTCATCGCCAGTTTGCCGACACACCGCTGGATTTCTTTATCCTGTTTTCGTCCTGGGCTAGCCTGCTGGGTGCAGTCGGTCAACGCATCGGCAGCTATAGCATGGCCAATACTTTTCTGGATGCGATCGCAGAGCACCGACGAGCACTTGGTCTACCTGCTCTCAGCATTAACTGGGGCGATTGGGCTGAGATTGGGCTGCGCCATCGGGTGGTGCAAGCGGGTTATCGGCTGCTGCCTGATGACTGGACCCTGCATCCCCAGCAGGGGCTGGATGCCCTATCGCGACTAATGCCGCAGCAGGGGCAAAGGGCGGTGTTGCCCGTACCCTGGCCACAATTTTTGCAGCTCTTTCCCCAGGCAGCTCAGACCATTTTGGCGGCGATCGCCCCTCAATTGGGGGATGCTCAGTCTGTCCATTCGTTACCCGCTACCCCACAGCCGTTTCTACAGAAATTAGAATCCCTGCCGTCAAAGGCACAACTTCAACAGTTAATCACCCAAGTGCAATTCCATGCCGCAAAGGTGATGGGCATCCAGCCGCCAAGTGCCCTCGACATCCAGCGCGGCTTATTTGAGATGGGAATGGACTCGCTCATGGCGCTGGAGCTAAAGAGTGGTCTGGAGTCGAGCCTAGGGCGATCGATTCCCGCGGTGGCGGCATTTGAGCACCCAACGGTGGTGGCACTCTCTACCTACCTGGCTCAGGAGGTGCTGGGTTGGGGAGCCGTTCCATCTGCGGTTCCCGCTCAGGTCGAGGAGTCTGGCGATCCGCTCAGCAGCATTGCCCAACTGTCCGATGACGAAGTAGACCGACTATTTGCTGAAAAGATTTCGAGGTAAGCACCCGTGAGCGATTTTCTCGATCGCATTAAAGATCTGTCGCCCAAGCGATTAGCGCTGCTCGCCGATGAGTTGCATTCCAGGCTGAATGCGATCGAGCAGGCAAGCACTGAACCGATTGCGGTCATTGGCATTGGCTGTCGCTTTCCGGGCGGGGTCAACGATCCAGACTCTTATTGGCAACTGTTGAAAACGGGTAAAGACCCGATTACCCTCGTGCCCTCAGAACGATGGGATGTGGATGCATTCTATGACCCCGATCCCAATGCGGTGGGCAAAACCTACACGCGCTGGGGTGGATTTCTCGATCAGGTGGATCAGTTCGATCCAGATTTTTTTGGCATTAATCCTAGAGAAGCGTTGAATCTCGATCCGCAACAGCGACTGTTGCTGGAAGTGAGCTGGGAAGCCTTGGAGCGCGCGGGGCAATCACCACAGCAATGGGCAGGCAGCCAAACCGGGGTTTATATTGCGATCGGCACAGCCGATTATGCCAATCTGCAAACGCGGGCGGGAGATCTGACCGAAATTGATCCTTACACGGGGTTGGGCAGCGGGGTTTTGCTTTGCTGCCGGGCGATTATCCTATGTGCTGGGGTTGCAAGGGCCAAACCTGGCGCTGGATGCCGCCTGTGCGTCGTCGCTAACCGCTGTTCACCTGGCGTGCCAAAGCTTGCGGCAGCGGGAATGCCAGATGGCCCTGGCGGGCGGCGTAAATCTGATTCTGTCGCCAGAGACCAATATCACCTTTTCTAAAACGCGAATGATGGCGGCGGATGGCCGCTGTAAAACGTTTGATGCCGCAGCCGATGGCTATGTTCGCTCGGAAGGCTGCGCCGTAGTAGTCCTCAAGCGCCTGAGTGAGGCGATCGCCCACCGAGACCCGATTCTGGCCCTGATCCGGGGATCGGCAGTGAGCCATGGCGGTGCAAGCGGTGGGTTGACCATTCCCAACGGCGCAGCACAGCAAAACACGATTCGCGCCGCCCTAGCCCAAGCAGGAGTCGAGCCTGCCCAAATCCAGTATGTGGAAGCACAGGGCACCGGCACGCCGCTGGGCGACACGATTGAAGTGCGGGCGCTGAGTGCGGTGTTTCAAAAGGGGCGATCGCCCAAGATCCGCTGTGGCTCGCTTCCGTTAAGACCAACATTGGTCACACGGAAACCGCCTCTGGCATGGCCAGTTTGATCAAGGTGATTCTGGCGCTGCAACATCAGGCGTTGCCGCCCCATCTGCATCTTCAGCAATTAAACCCTGACATTTCGCTGGAGGCCATTCCCGCCAAAATTCCAACTCGGTTGACCCCATGGCCTGTCACCTCAGAGCCCCGTTTAGCGGGAATCAATGCCTTTGGAATGAGCGGCACCAATGCCCATGCGGTCGTTGAAGCGGCTCCAGCATGGCCTGCCTCAGAAAACGACCGGGAGCGTCCGCTCCACATTCTGGCTCTGTCTGCTAAGACACCGAGGGCATTGCGAGACCTCATCGCTCGCTATGAGCAAACGTTAACCTACACGACAACCGAGCGGCTGGCAGACCTTTGCTTTACTGCCGGAGCGGGGCGATCGCACTTTGAGCATCGCCTAGCGGTTGTGGGAGATACCCCCGCCTCAATCAGACAGCAGCTTGCAGCGTATCAGGCAGCCCCTGCCCCTCTAGAGCCAGTTTGGGCTGCCTCACCCAACGCTCATCCGCCCAAAATTGTGTTCGTTTTTACGGAAGCTACGTGGCCCCAAAATGCCGGACGGCGGCTCTACGACACGCAGCCAACCTTCCGCCAGACGATCGATCGCTGTGCTGCTTTACTTCAGCCTGAGTTCGTGCCGCCGTCAGAGGGTTATCCGCTCCAGCAGCTTCAGCCGAACGCGGCTCTGGTTGTGCTGAACTATGCCCTAGCAACGCTTTGGCAGACTTGGGGAATTGTTCCTGATGGGGTGGTTGGCGTTGGCGTTGGCGAGGTGGTGGCAGCCTGTGTGGCAGGGATTATCAGTGTGGAGGCGGCATTGCGTTGGGCAACCCAATCTGAACAAGGGGGAGCGCGATCGCCATACGAAATTCCCACCCCAGAGGCGATCCATCTACCCCCCCCTTCCACCTGCGCTGTTCTATGTGCCCAGACCGGGCAACCCCTTAGCCCCACAGATGTCTTGAACCGCCTGAACCGGCCTGTCCAATCCTTACTAACGCCGCAAAGTCTGCACGGTTTGGCAACGAACTATACTCACTTTCTTACCAGTTTTGCTCAACCGGCAGACGGTGGGGAAGCGGGAGTCTGGTTGTCATCTCTAGCAGCGGATCGGGCTGATTGGGACGTTTTGTTGTCTAGCCTCGGTCAGCTTTATCAGCAGGGAGCAGCGGTCGATTGGGTCGGCTTTGACCGGGATTATTCTCGGCAGCGACTGCCGTTGCCAACCTACCCATTCCAGCGACAGCGATATTGGAAACCATCGGCAGAACGCGGGCAAACGGCGATCGCAGCGGTTCCGGGATCTGCCTTGCAACCCCACAGACTTAGCCAGGATGCCTTATTGGGTCTACCCGTTGAGGAGCGTCAGCCGCGTTTGGTTGCCGATTTGTGCGATCGCCTCGCTCAGCTTTTGGCCGCCGATCGTGATCACATCACCCCCGATCGCCCCCTGAATACGCTAGCGCTTGATTCAATCCTGGCGATGGAATTGAAGCTTGACCTGGAAACCCGGTTGGGCAGCACCATTGCGCTAACCGATTTGCTGGAGAGCGATTCCATCGCAACGTTGGCAACCCGCATTTTGGCCAGCCTTTCAACCACACCCCGGCTGACAACGCTGCCCCAGGTGGCTGCTGTTCCGGGCGATCGCCATCAGCCCTTCCCGCTCAACGACATTCAAGAAGCCTACTGGATCGGTCGCAATGGCGTGTTTGATATCGGCAATGTTGCGGCTCACGTCTATGCCGAATTTGAAGCGGTGGGGCTGGACTGCGATCGCCTCAATCGGGCGTTTCAACGGCTGATTGCCCGCCATGACACCCTGCGAACTGTTCTGACCCAGGATGGACAGCAACGGGTGTTGGCAGAGGTACCGCCCTACAAGATTGCAGTACTGGATTTGCGCCACCAGCCGAGAGAACAGGTCAACACAGAGCTAGCAGCACTGCGTCAACGGCGATCGCATCAAATGCACAACCCCTACGAGTGGGCACTGTTTGAGGTATGTGCAGCACAGTTAGACGACCAGCGGCTGCGACTATGTCTGAGTTTTGACAACTTGCTTGTGGATGCTGCCAGCTTGAGCCTGCTCTGCCGCGAGTGGGGGCAACTCTACCACGATTTGGACACCCCTCTGGCACCGTTGGACATCTCCTTCCGAGAGTATGTTCTGGCGCTAAAGCAGTTTGAAACCTCTGACCCCTATCAGCGATCGCTGCGCTATTGGCAGGAGCGTTTGCCCCAATTTCCCCTGGCACCAGACTTGCCCCTTGCCGTTGCCCCCTCAACCGTGCAGCAGCCGCAATTTGGTCGCCAGACAACAACCTTAGACCCCGACACCTGGCAACAGCTCAAAACCAGAGCCGCACAAAATGGGCTGACTCCCTCCGGGTTATTGGTGGCGGCCTATGCCGAAGTCTTAGCGACCTGGAGCAAAACCCGCCACTTTAGCCTCAACCTGACGACTTTCAATCGTTTACCGATCCATCCCCACGTGCACCAAATCGTTGGTGATTTTACGTCTCTGACACTGCTTGAGGTCGATTATTCGGAGCGCGAGGGCGATCGCTGCTTTGCCCATCGCGCCCGACGGTTGCAACAGCAGCTCTGGCAAGACCTGGAGCACAGTTACGTTAGCGGCGTGCGGGTGCTGCGAGAGTTGGCTCGGGTGCAGGAGCGATCGCCCCGCGTCACCATGCCTGTTGTCTTCACGAGCCTGCTGGCAAATCCCCAGCTCAAGGCAGATTCTGCGTTTTCGTCTGGCTGGCTAGGGGAACGGGTGTACAGCATTGCCCAAACGCCCCAGGTTTGGCTCGATCACCAGGTGTATGAAGAAGCGGGGGCGCTAGTCCTCAACTTGGATGCCGTTCAGGGATTATTTCCGCCAGGCATGATAGAAGCCATGTTTGTGGCCTATAGTCGGCTGCTGCACGATCTGGCCTGGCAGGACGACGCCTGGCAACACCCCTCGCTGCTGCCGGAGGCCGACCAAGCCTTGCAACAACGCCTCAATGCAACAGACGCGCCGATCTCTGACGCTTTATTGCAGACGCTATTTGCAGCGCAGGTTGATGCTCAGCCGCAGCATCCAGCGGTGATTACATCAGACATCACCCTGAGCTACGAGGCTCTGTTGCGTCAGGCGCAGCAGGTGGGTCATCGGCTGCGTCAGTGGGGCGTGCAACCCAATCAGCTGGTGGCGATCGCCATGGAGAAAGGGTGGGAACAGGTCGTTGGCGTTCTCGGCATCCTAATGGCAGGAGCCGCCTATGTGCCGGTTGATCCAGACTTACCCGCAGCGCGACGATGGCAGCTGCTTGAGCAGGGCAACGTGCGCGTTGTGCTGACACAGCCCCATCTGCAAGATTCAATCCTGCCCCCTGCAGAATCTCAGGCAAGCCAAATCAAGCTGATGGTCGTGGAGCCAGATTTATCCGCCGACCCCGTTGCGCCGCTAGACCCCGTTCAGCGATCTACAGATTTGGCTTACGTCATCTATACCTCTGGCTCAACGGGGGTGCCCAAGGGTGTGATGATCGACCATCGCGGAGCCGTCAATACCATTTTGGATATCAACCAGCGCTTTGGGGTCAACTCGCGCGATCGCGTTTTGGCCCTCTCGTCGCTCAGCTTTGATCTCTCGGTGTATGACATCTTTGGCACCCTGGCCGCTGGGGGCACAATTGTCATGCCGCCTGCGATCGCGGCCAAAGATCCGACCGTTTGGGCTGATTTGCTGGTTCGCCATCGGGTCACCATTTGGAATTCGGTTCCAGCGTTGCTGCAAATGCTGGTTGCCCATATTGCAGACCGCGCCGAGGCGATTCCTGACTCCCTGCGTTTGGTACTGCTGAGTGGCGACTGGTTGCCGCTGTCGCTGCCCGATGCCCTAGGGGCGATCGCGCCTCAGGCTCAGATGGTCAGTTTAGGCGGCGCAACGGAGGCATCGATTTGGTCAATTCTCTATCCCATCTCGGCGGTTGATCCGACCTGGAAAAGCATTCCCTACGGTCGCCCCATGACCAATCAGCGGTTCTATGTGCTGAATGAACGGCTTGAACCTTGCCCCGCGTGGACTCCCGGACAGCTTTACATTGGTGGCGTTGGGTTGGCGCAGGGCTATTGGGGAGATCAGGCCAAAACCGCCGATAGCTTTTTCCACCACCCGCGTACGGGCGAACGGCTCTACCGGACGGGGGATTTGGGCCGCTATTTGCCCACAGGTCAAATCGAATTCCTGGGACGGGAAGATCATCAGGTCAAGCTCAACGGCTACCGCGTTGAGCTGGGCGAAATCGAAACCCTGCTAGAACAGCATCCGGAAATTCATCAGGCAGCGGTTTTAGCGGTCGGTGAACCGCCGCTGCCATCGCGATTGGTCGCCTATGTCGTGCCCGCTGAAACCCATTCAGCAGAGGTGTTCCCCGTTCTGACAGACGATTCCCCACAGGCGATCGCTCGTTGGCAAGCCTTCACCGCCGCCGTTGCAGCGTCAGATCGTTCAGCCCATTCAGTTGCTCCAACCCAGATGCCAGATTTCACCGCCTTTTTGGGCTTCTGGCATCACCTGGAACAGCTTTATGTGCAGGCGGTTGGGGTTGCACTTCAGCGACTGGGACTGTTCACCGCAGGCGATCGCCCTTACCCTCTAGACACCCTATTGCAGCGCAGCCCGATTCAACCGCGCTATCGCTTTTGGCTAAACCGCGCATTGGCTCAGCTGACTCAGCAGGGCTGGCTTCAGGTGCAGGAACACGAGTTTCGTTTGGTATCGCCTCTGCCAACGGCCATTTCAGCGGAACTTCTCAGCCACATTCGCTCAGAGGCAGCTCAGACGCTGGGGCTGAGTGCTGAGGCGATCGCCCTGCTCATCAACATTGCTGAAAACCTTGCAGACATCGTCACCGAGAACCAACACTCCGCTGAGATTTACGTAGCAGACGTCGTTCCGGAAGTTTATCAAAAACAATTCCAGGCAAGTAATGCAGTGCTGCGAGACATCGTGACGCAGTTGGTCAAGCATTGGCAGCCCGAAGAAGCGCTGCACATTTTAGAAGTCGGAGCCGGAATTGGCTCCACGACCGCTCACCTTTTGCCCGTGCTGCCGCCAGACCGAACGACCTACCTCTACACCGATATCTCCCCCTATTTCCTGCAAACCGCCGAGCAACAGTTTGCCGACTATCCTTTTTGCAAACGGGGCTGCTGAATTTGGAGCGCAACCCCCAGAGTCAGGGATATTCGGTACATCAATTTGATGTGGTGATTGCCGCCAGTGTCCTACACGCAACGCGCAACATTGCTGAAACCCTGACCCACATTCGGCGTCTGTTGCGACCGGGCGGGCTGCTGTTGCTGCTGGAAGAAACCCAGTTTCACGCCCCTTTTGATTTGACGATGGGGCTACAGCAAGGGTTCGATCGCTTTGAAGATAGTCGTCAACAGCATCCTCTGTTATCTCAAGCCCAATGGCAGCACGCTCTGTCTGCCGCTGGCTTTACCGATTGCCAGGTCTTTCAACCACCCGATCCCATTGCCGAATGGCTGGGCTTTGACGTTTTCCTGGTACGCGGGCCGATTTCAGTGCAATCGTTTCAGCCGCAAGTCCTGCAAACCGCTCTAGCTCAAAAGCTGCCGGAGTACATGCGGCCCGACGCGATCGTGCCGCTCGATACCTTGCCGCTCACCGCCAACGGTAAGGTCGATCGGCGGGCGTTGCGATCGCAATGGCAGGCAAAATCCACTCAGCCGACCTCCGAAACGGACTATACCGCACCCCGGAACGCCATCGAGACAGCGATCGCCACACTGTGGCAAGAATTGCTGAGGTGCGATCGCGTGGGCATTGACGACAACTTTTTTGAACGAGGAGGCGACTCGCTCTTGGCCACGCAGATGATGACTCGCATCCGGCAGATGTTTTGTGTCGAAGTGCCGTTGCGGACGTTGTTCCAATCGCCTACGGTGGCCGCTTTGGCAGCGGCGATCGCAGACGCATTAGCGGCTCAGGTGGATCCGGACATCATCGCGCTGTTAGACAGTGAGCTGACCCAAGTTGAACCCGTGACTGGGGAGAAATAGACCATGAGTGACCTCGCCAAGCGCATTGCCAATCTGTCTCCCGCTCAGCTCGCCCAACTCACCCAGCAGTTGCAGCAGCGTCAAGCGCAATCCAGTCAAGACAAATCGCGCCCAGACCTGCTACGCCCAGACGGATCTGCGCCAATTTTGCCGCAGCCTCGCCAGACCAACGCGTTTCCGCTGTCCTTTGCCCAACAGCGATTCTGGTTTCTATATCAGCTTCAGCCGGACAGCGCGGCATACAACGTGCCTGCGGCGCTGGAGTTAAGCGGCCCCCTGCGGGTTGACCTGCTAGAGCAAAGTCTGACCACGTTAATACAGCGTCATGACGTGCTGCGCACTCGCCTTGCCATTACCGAAACTGGGGAACCGCATCAGGTGATTTTACCTGCCCAGCGGTGGGATTTGTCGGTCGTCGATTTGCAGGACATGCCACCCGCACAACAGACTCAAGCTGTAAATCAGTGGGCGATCGCCGATGCAAAGAAGCCATTCAATCTACTGCAAGACTTGCCGCTGCGAACGACGCTGCTAAAGCTCAGTTCAATGCGGCATGTCTTACTGATTTGCTTTCACCACATTGCCATTGATGGCTGGTCATTGGGTCTATTTGTCGAGGAACTGACCGCTCTGTATGACGCGCTGCATACCGACAAGGTTCCTGCTCTGCCAGCACTGCCCATTCAGTATGTAGACTTTACGCTCTGGCAGCGGCAATTGTGGCAAGACGGGCAGTTTGACGCGCAGTTAGCTTACTGGCAAGCGCAGTTAGCAGGGAACCTGCCTGTTTTGCAATTGCCGTTTGATTTCCCCAACGCAACGGCTCAGTCCTTTGAAGGACGGAGTCAGTCCTGGGAGATTCCCGGTGTGCTGCCTGCGCTCAAGCGGCTCAGCCAGACTTCAGCTGCAACGTTGTTCATGACACTGCTGGCGGCGTTTCAAGTCTTGCTGCACCGCTATTCCGGGCAAACCGATATTGTGATCGGCTCCCCCATTGCTAACCGCAATCGGGCGGAAACCGAACGGCTCATGGGCGTATTGTTAAACACCCTGGTTTTACGGACTGATCTTTCTGGAAATCCCCGATTTCGCGAGGTCGTGCAGCGGGTCAAAGAGGTAACCCTGGCAGCCTATACGCATCAAGATTTGCCTTTTGAGAAGCTGGTTGAAGCGCTGCGCCCCGAACGGAGTCTCAGCCACAACCCCCTATTTCAAACCTGGTTTGCCCTTCATGCACCACCGATTTCATCCCGAACGCTAGCCGATTTAACCCTGTCTCCCCTCAATATTGATCGCGAAACGGCTCAGTTTGACTTGAGTTTAGAAGTTCGGGACGCGGGCGATCGCCTCCTGTGTCAGGTTGAATACAGCACCGATCGCTTCACAGCCGCTACCATTGCTCGGCTGCAAAGGCACTTTACCACCCTGCTCACGGCGATCGCGGCGCATCCCGACCAGCGGTTGTCAGAGTTGCCTCTGATCTCCGCCGTCGAGCAGCAAGAATTGACCCGCTGGAACCAGACTGAGACTGAGTATCCTCAGCACTCGTGTTTGCACCACTTGATTGAAGCGCAGGTAAACCAGACGCCCGACGCGATCGCGGTTGTGTTTGGCGACCAGCACCTGACCTATCAAGAACTCAATGCCAGAGCCAACCAGCTTGCTCACTATTTGCACGAGATGGGAGTGGGGCCAGAGACCTTGGTCGGCATTTGTGTCGAGCGCTCTCTAGACATGGTGATCGGGCTGCTGGCGATCCTCAAAGCGGGAGGTGCTTACGTGCCGCTTGATCCGGCCTATCCCTCAGAGCGGCTATCCGTCATCGTAGAAGATGCACAGATCTCCGTGCTGCTGACCCAAACGCCGGAGATGCAGCGCTTACCGAATCACAGCGCAACCGTGTTGTGTCTGGATGAAGCCCAGAGCCGATTGATGACCTATAGCCAAGCTAATCCGGTTTTTTCCGTCACTTCGGATCAGTTGGCCTATGTGGTCTATACCTCTGGTTCGACCGGGCGACCCAAGGGGGTCTTGATTTCCCATCGCAGCTTGGTAAACCACGGAATTGAGATTGTCAAACAGTACCATTTGACACCGAGCGATCGCGTGCTCCAATTTGCGGCGCTGGGCTTTGATGTCGCGGCTGAAGAAATCTTCCCGTGCTGGTTGAGCGGTGCAACGTTAGTGCTGCGGCCAATGAGCATTCGATTGAGACCACCGATTTTGTCGAATTCGTCAGCGAGTGCAGGGTGACGGTGCTAAATCTGCCAACCGCCTATTGGTATCAGTGGGTGCGGGCACTGCCTCTGGCGACAGGTTGGCCTCAAACGCTTCGCCTGGTCATTGTTGGTAGCGAGGTGGTGCTGCCAGAATATCTGGCCCTTTGGCAGCAGCAGGTTCGGCACCCCGTGGGCTGGCGCAATGCCTATGGCCCCACGGAAGCCACAATCACGGCGACGATATTTGATCCTGAAGTCAGCCCGAATTTAACCTCGGTTGCCACGGTGCCGATTGGACGCCCGATCGCCAATACGCAACTTTATGTCCTAGACCCATTCCTACAGGAGGTTGCTATTGGTGTTGCAGGAGAGCTTTATATCGGTGGGGCAGGCGTAGCGCGGGGCTATCTCAACCGTCCGGGGTTAACCGCAGAGCGGTTTATTCCCCATCCCTTTAGCCGTCAACCGGGCGATCGCCTCTACAAAACGGGCGACCGGGGGCGCTATCTTGCCAGTGGCGACGTGGAATACTTGGGTCGCACCGATGATCAAGTGAAGATTCGCGGCCATCGAATCGAACTCGGTGAGGTGGAAGCCGCATTAGTCCAGCATCCAGACTTGCAGGCAGGGGTCGTCGTAGCACAACGGGTGGAGCCTGTTGCAGCATCAGACGCGCTAGCAACACAGCGATTAGTGGCCTATGCCGTGCCCAAGGCTGGGCGATCGCCGTGCGTCAGCGACCTGCGGCAGTTTCTTGAACAGCGCCTGCCGCCATACATGGTGCCCACGGCGTTTGTCGTGCTAGAGACGCTACCGCTGACAGCCAACGGTAAGGTTGACCGACGCGCCCTTCCCGCTCCAGGGCGATCGCCCCAAAGCACTCCTCCAACGGCACCGACAACCCCGCTGGAAGCGCAACTTGCCCTGATCTGGAGCCAGGTTTTGCAGCTAGAAACCATCAGCATCCACGACAATTTCTTTGAAGTCGGGGGCGATTCACTGCTGGCGACCCAGTTCGTGTCGCGTATCCGCACAGCCCTCCAAATTGAACTACCGTTGCGCCACTTGTTTGAGCACCCCACGATCGCCAGACTGGCACAGGCGATCGCCACCCAGCCCACGACTGCGGCTCCGCTTGCCCTTGTCCTGGTTCCACGTCCTGAGCGATTGCCGCTCTCCTCGGCTCAACATCGGCTGTGGTTTCTAGAACAACTGCTGCCCGGTTCCGTTTACACCTTGCCCGCTGTGATTCGTGTGGGTGAACGGCTGCACCTAGATCTGTTGCAGCGTAGCCTTGCGGAGGTGGTGCGTCGCCACGAAATTTTGCGGACGGCGTTTCCGATGGTAGATGGAAGCCCCGTTCAGGCAAGCGTGCCCCACCTGGAGGTTGAGATTCCCCTGATCGACCTGCGGAGGCTCCCCAAAAACCAACAGGAGGCCGAAACACAGCGGCAAATGATAGCGGTCAGCGAGCTTGTATTCGATCTGACGCAACTTCCCCTGTTCCACTTCTCGGTGCTGCAAACCGACGCTGAGCAGCTTCTTTTAATCAACCTGCACCACATCATTGCTGACGGGTGGTCGGTAGACATTTTGCTGCAAGAATTGGCGACCCTGTATCAAGCCTTTTTGTCAGGACAGCCGTCCCCTTTCCCCGACCTACCCATTCAATACGCTGATGTTGCCCTTTGGCAGCAACAGGCGTTGCAGCAAGCAACCTACGCGACTCAGCTGGCCTATTGGCAAACTCAGCTGGCGGCACCGCCCGTTCTCCACCTGCCCACCGATCGCCCTCGACCTGCTGTGCAGCGCATTCAGGGTGAGGGGCGATCGCGCACACTTCCCAAATCCCTGGTTGCAGCCCTCAAAACCTACAGCCAACAGGCAGGCGTCACCCTGTTTATGGTTCTGCTGACAGCATTTAAGATCTTGCTGTATCGCTATACCGGACAGACCGATATCTTGGTCGGCACCCCAATCGCCAATCGAAATCAAGCTGAGCTTGAGGGGCTTATCGGCTTTTTTGTAAATACACTGGCGCTCCGCACTGATCTATCCGGCAATCCTACCTTTGAGGAATTGGTGCAGCGCGTGCGTGACGTGGCGCTGGCCGCCTACGCTCATCAGGATGTGCCGTTTGAGGCGATCGTAAACGCGCTTCAGCCAGATCGGGACTTGAGCCGTGCCCCGTTGGTTCAAGTGATGTTTGTGCTGCAACGGCCAACCCAGTGGGATTTACCAGGGTTGACCTTGACGCCACTGCCCCTACCTCGTCGCACCGCCAAGTTTGACCTGACGCTAGACCTCAGCGAAACCGATCAGGGATTGGTGATGGAGATGGAATACAACACCGATCTGTGGGAAGGAGCCACGATCGAGCGGATGCTTTGCCACTTTCACACCCTGCTTGACGGGATTGTGGCAGCCCCAACCCCGGATTCCCGGTCGCTCAACAGCCTCCCCCTGTTGACCGCTGCCGACCAGCAACACCTGCTCACCCTGGGACATGCCATTGCCGCTGCCCCGCTTGGCGATCGCCCCCACCAATGCATTCACGACTGGTTTACGGCGCAGGCTACCCAGACTCCAGAGGCGATCGCCCTCACCGCCGCCGACCAGCACCTCACCTATCGCGAACTCGATCAGCGCAGCAATCAACTGGCTCACTACTTGCAAATGCAGGGCGTTGGTGTTGAATCGCGCGTGGGTCTGTATGTGGAGCGATCGCTCTCAACCGTAATCGGCATCCTCGGCACTTTAAAGAGTGGCGCAGCTTACGTCCCATTAGATCCTGCCTACCCGCCGGAACGGCTGGCGTTCATTCTGTCCGATGCCAAAGTTTCGCTCTTGCTAACCCAGTCAGATTTAGTTGCATCCCTATCGCCTTCCGTTTCCTACATTTGCCTGGATGCAAACGAACATCGTATCGCCGCTGCCAGCGCTACAACCCTCCAAACCAACGTCCTGCCCGATAACCTGGCTTACATTATCTACACCTCAGGATCAACCGGGCAGCCCAAGGGAGTGGCCATTCCGCATTGCAATGTCACGCGCTTGCTCACCGCAACGCAGCCCTGGTTCAACTTCAACGAGCAGGATGTTTGGACATGTTTCCATTCCCACGCCTTTGACTTTTCTGTTTGGGAGATTTGGGGCGCATTGCTCTATGGAGGGCGGCTGGTCGTCGTGCCCTACGAGCTAAGCCGATCGCCCGCTGATTTCTATACACATCTGGTGGATCAAGGCGTGACCGTGCTGAATCAGACCCCCTCAGCCTTCCGTCAACTGATACAGGCATCCCGCACTGCCCCAACGGCTCCGCTCCGGCTGCGATGGGTCATCTTTGGGGGAGAGGCACTGGAGTTTCAGAGCTTGCAGCCGTGGTTTGACCGATACGGAAACACGCCCCAGCTGGTGAATATGTATGGCATTACCGAAACCACCGTCCATGTCACCTATCACCCGGTACAACCCGGTAAAATCGGCTCTGCTAGCCTTATTGGGCAACCCATCCCAGATCTCCAGCTTTACCTGCTCGATTCGCAGCTTCAGCCCGTGCCGCTGGGGGTGCCCGGTGAACTGTATGTCGGTGGGACGGGCTTAGCGCGAGGCTATTTCAACCATCCAGCCCTGACCGCAGAGCGGTTTATCCCCCATCCGTTTAGCCAGCAACCTGGCGCACGGCTATATCGAACGGGCGATCTGGCTCGCTATCGGGCCGATGGTTCCCTGGAATATTGGGGACGGGCAGATCAACAGGTGAAACTGCGCGGCTTTCGGATCGAGCTAGGCGAAATCGAAGCAACGCTAAGCCAACATCCGCATGTTCGAGATGTGGTGGTAGTAGTGCGGGAAGACGAGCCAGGGCAGAAACGCCTGGTTGCCTATGTTGTCTGTTCCGACGTTTCCCTAGAGGCACAAGCGGTCTCGATCGCTCTAAGACGATGGGTACAAGACCGTTTACCCAACTACACGGTGCCCGCCAGTTTTGTCCTGCTAGAACAACTGCCGCTGACTTCCAACGGCAAAATCGATCGCCGCATTTTGCCATCTCCTCAGTTAGATCCATCTGCCGAATGCTACGCGATCGCTCGCACCCCTGTCGAGCAAACCCTGGTCAACCTTTGGCAGGACGTTTTGGGCGTGGAGACAGTGGGCATTCACGACAATTTCTTTGAACTGGGGGGAGACTCAATTCTTACCATCCAAGCGGTTGCGAAAGCCCACCAAGCCGGACTTCAGTTCACCCCGAAACACCTGTTTCAGCACCAAACCATTGCAGAACTGGCACGAGTGGTCGGTACGGCCCCCAAGGCGATCGCGCAACAGGGTCTTGTGACGGGAACGCTGCCACTAACGCCGATTCAACAGTGGTTTTTCGATCAACCCCTGATGGAGCGCCACCACTGGAACCAATCGCTGTTGCTAGAGGTGCCCCCGACGCTGACATTGCCGATGCTAACGCAGATCGTGCGGCGGCTCATGGAGCATCATGATGCGCTGCGGCTGCGTTTTCGGAAAGAAGACTCTGAATGGCAGCAGTGGCATACCGATGTGGAGGAAGTCACACCATGTCTGCAAATTGATCTGTCAGCGCTACCTGAGACCCTACAATCTCAGGCGATCGCCACCCTCTCCTTACCATTGCAAGCTAGCTTAGACCTAACCCACGGGCCACTGCTGCGGCTGGTGTTGTTTCACCGGGGGGGCGATCGACCCAATCAACTGCTGTGGGTAATCCATCATCTAGGGGTCGATGGAGTGTCCTGGCGGATTCTGCTGGAAGACATTCAGGTACTTTATCAACAGCTTCAGCGGCCTGATGCGCAGCTAGAAAAATCTGTAGAACCGCTGCCCCTTCCCCCCAAAACCACTGCCTTCAAAGATTGGGCAGAGCGCCTGCAAATCTATGCCGCATCAGAAGCGCTTCAGTCAGAGCTAGAGACTTGGCTGGCCGCACAAAAACCTTCTCGTCCATTGCCAATGGACTATCCAGACGGCGATAACACCGTTGCAGCGATCGCCACCTTCACAACCTCACTGGAGGCAGCCGCCACCCAAGCGCTGTTGCAGGAGGTTCCCTCTATTTATCGGACTCAGATCAACGACGTATTGTTGACGGCTCTAGCTCAGACCTTTGCAGGCTGGACAGGCTCCACCCTGCGGCTTGACCTGGAAGGCCACGGACGGGAAGACCTATTCGATGATGTGGATGTGTCTCGCACGGTGGGATGGTTTACCAGTCTGTTCCCCGTTTGGCTGGATTTAGCTGACATCACCGATTGGGGCGAAGCCCTCCAAACCGTCAAACAGCAGTTGCGTCAAATTCCACAGCAGGGCATAGGGTATGGACTGCTGCGCTATCTCAGCCTGAGTAAAGCGCAGTTGCAATCGCTGCCGCCCGCACAGGTCAGCTTCAATTATCTGGGGCAGATCGATCAGACTTTGCCGGATGCGGTATTTCGGCTTGCGCCAGAGGCTCAGAGCACGACTCAACTCAATGCGGTTCAGGGACTGCGGAACCCACGTTCCTATTTGCTGGAGGTGAGCGGCGTCATTTTGGGCGGTCAACTACAAATGGCCTGGACCTACAGCGCTGCAATTTATCGTCCAGAAACGATTGAGCGGCTCGCTCAGGGCTTTTTAACGGCTTTGCGATCGCTGATTGCCCATTGTCAGTCTTCGCCGCCCAACGCGTACCTCCCGTCTGACTTCCCAGACGTTCAGCTTAACCAGAAGCAACTAGACAGTGTTTTAGCAGAAATTGAGCTTGGATAACAGCAGGGTGATATGAATCAAAACGCGATTGAAACGATTTATCCCGCCTCCCCGGCCCAGCAAGGGATGCTGTTTGCGACCCTCAGCGCGCCGGAATCGGGCTATCACATTGAACAGTTGGTTTGTCGGCTCAAGGGCAGGCTCAACGTTGCAGCCTTTGAGCAAGCCTGGCAGCAAGTCATCGATCGTCATCCCATCCTCAGAACGGTGTTTGTCTGGAAAGATCAAGATGACCCGTTGCAAGTCGTGCTGCAGCAGGTAAAGGTGCCGTTGAAAACGCAGGATTGGCGATCGCTTTCCCTTGAGGAGCAAACCGAAAAATTAGCCAATTTGCTGCACCATCAGCGGGTTCAGGGGTTCTCATTGACCACTCCACCCTTGATGCAGTTGACCCTGATTCAACTGTGTGACGACATATATCAGCTGATCTGGAGCCATCATCACATTTTGTTAGATGGATGGTCACAACCGCTGCTGTTTCAGGAAGTATTGACCTTTTATCACCACCACAGCAGATCTCAGCCATCCCCGCAGTTGCCACCACCGGCCCCCTACCGAGACTATATTCTCTGGCTCCAGCAGCAAGACTTGACTCAGGCAAAATCGTTTTGGCAACAGCGCCTGCACGGATTTACACAGCCCACACCTCTGGGCAGGGCGATCGCCCCCCTACTGCCACGATCCCTGCACCCTGTCATGGGGAACAGTCCATTTCTCTCAGCACCACTACGACCCAAGCGCTGCAAACGCTGGCCCGTCAGCATCACATCACCCTCAATACGGTGATTCAGGGAATTTGGGCATTGCTCTTGAGTCACTACAGTCAAACGAACGATGTGGTGTTTGGCATTACTGTGTCGGGGCGTCCACCCGCGTTGCCGGGGAGTGACTCTATGCTGGGGCTGCTGATCAACACCATCCCATTGCGTATTGGGGTTGACCCAGAGGCGATGGTGCTGCCCTGGCTCCAGGCAATTCGGGCGGAAACCGTTGAGTTGCAGCACTATGAACACAGTTCGACAGGGCAGATTCACCAGTGGAGTGAGTTACCCGGCTCCTCGCCGCTGTATGAAAGTCTTTTGGTGTTTGAGAATTATCCCAACCTATCAGCCTCAGCTCTGGCAGATCTGGAGATTCAGATTGAGCAAACAAAAGGTGCGCAAACGGGCTACCCACTGACATTGCTGGTCAAACCCAATGCACCCCTGCAAATTTTTGGGATTTATGAGTTGTCGTGTCTGGATCAAACCAGCGTGAGCTGGATATTGCAGCATTTTGTGTGCCTGCTAGAGCAAGTAGCGGTCAATCCAGACCAACGGGTATCGGCGCTAAAACAACAGATTCCAGCCAGCGAAATTCCCCAGGTAAATCGGCAGCCAGCCCATCGGCGATCGCCTGCCATTGCCCCTGTCGCCCCCAAAACGGCTTTAGAGAAAACCCTGGCGGACATTTGGCAAACGCTTCTTGGGGTTGACTCTGTGGGTCGTCACGACAACTTTTTTGAATTGGGAGGGCACTCCTGCTGGCAACACAACTGATGTCGCGGCTACGCACGCGCTTCCAGATTGAGCTACCGCTGCGCGGTTTGTTTGAGCATCCAACCCTTGCTGACCTTGCCGCCTATCTGGAGGCCGCCCTCACGCAAGCATCACCCGAACATTATCCATCGATTGAACCCGTACAGCCTCTTCGAGAAGGGCGCGATCGCCCATTGCCGCTCTCGTTTGCCCAAGAGCGTCTATGGTTTGTGGAGCAATTGCATCCCGGCAACACAGCCTACAATGAACCCGCCGCGCTTCAGATTACTGGAACCTTTGATCTGGATGTGTTTCAGCGATGTCTGGCGGAAATTGTGCGTCGTCACGAAATCCTGCGAACCACCTTTCCAGTGGTTCAGGGTCAGCCGATACAGCAGATTGCCCCCACGCTGGAGGTGCCGCTCTCGATAATCGATCTGCGCGCGGCAGAACAGCAGCCTGACGCAGTTCAGTATTGGATAACATTTGATGCGCAATACCCGTTTGACCTGATCCAAGGGCCATTGTGGCGGGTTACGGTGCTGCAATTGGGCGATCGCCAAGGGATTGTTCTCTTTACCCTGCACCACATTATTTCCGATGGCTGGTCAAAAGGGGTTTTGACTCACGAACTGGCGACGCTTTATCGAGCCTTTGCCGATGGCAAACCGTCCCCTCTCGTCGAATTGCCAATTCAATATGCCGACTTTGCCGTTTGGCAGCGACAGCAGTTTACGGGCGATCGATTCGACCCACAACTCACCTATTGGCGGCGACAACTGGGCGGAACATTGCCCATTCTCACCCTGCCCACCGATTTTCCCCGTCCTACAGTGCAAACATTTGCGGGGGCGATCGCGCCGTTTCGTCTATCCTCTGACCTTACCCAAGCCCTCCAAACGCTCAGTCAGAGAACCGAAACAACCCTATTTATGACCCTGTTGGCAGCGTTTCAGACGTTGCTCTATCGCTATACCCGGCAGGTGGATCTGGTTATCGGCACAGATGTCGCCAACCGTAACCGGGCTGAAATAGAGGGTCTGATTGGCTTTTTTGTGAATCTGCTGGTGCTGCGAACCGATCTCTCCGGCAATCCTAGCTTCAAAACGCTGTTAAGTCGGGTTCGAGACGTGACTCTGGCAGCCTACGCGCATCAAGATGTGCCCTTTTCCCAGTTGGTTGAGGTGCTCCAGCCCGATCGCCGAGGCACAAATTCGCTGTTTCAAGTGCTGTTTGTTCTTCAAAATGCCCCAGCGCCTGCGATTGCGCTACCGGATCTGACTCTGACAGCATTACCCATCCCATCCCAAACGGCAAAATTTGACCTGGCGCTGTTTTGTCAGGAAACCCCAGAGGGATTGCTGGTCGATTGGAACTACAGCACCGATTTGTTTGCAGCGACCACCATCACCCGCATGGCTCACCAGTTTGAAGCCATATTGCAACAAATTTTGGATAACCCAGATATCACCCTTGATGCTTTATCTGATGACTCATCGGTACTGACATCGGAGGAGCAACAATCAGTAAACCAACAGCTATTAAACCAACAGCTATTAAACCAACAGCCATTAAACCAACAGCCACCAATATTTGGGGAACATCGCCCTCCCAAAAAACGCAAATTTCAAGCGATCGCGCCCAAAACTGTTCAGATTCCTCAATCCGCTGTCGTTCTTCACCAGTTTTCACAGTCTGATCCGCCGTTTCCGCTAGTTTGCAGCCAAATTTGGCTGAGATCAATTCTGAAATAGGGCTTAATATTGACCTGGCCGATTGGGTCAGCGGCCATCGAGTTCAGATAGAAAGCTATCTGCTGCACTCTGGGGCGATCTTGTTTCGAGGGTTTGGTCTACAGGCGATCGCCGAATTTGAGCAGGTTGCCCAGGCCATCTGTCCACAGCTATTTGGGGAGTATGGCGATCTCCCTCGCACCGAGGTCGGCGGCAAGGTATATGGGTCTACCCCCTATCCCGCCGATCAAGCGATTCTCTTCCATAACGAAAGTTCTCACCTGAGCCGCTATCCGCTCAAGATTTGGTTTTATTGCGTGCAGCCTGCCCAGCAGGGCGGCGAAACGCCGATTGTCGATTGTCGCCAAGTCTATCAGTGCCTCAGCCCCTCAACCCGCGAACGGTTTGCCAAAAACAGTTGATGTATGTTCGCCATTACATCAAGGGCTTAGATGTTTGCTGGCAAGACTTTTTTCATACCTCTAATCCGGCAATAGTTGAAGCCCAGTGCCGTCAGACTGGGATTGAGTTTGAGTGGCTTGACCATGATGGGTTGAGAACTCGACAGATCCGTCCGGCGATCGCGCAGCATCCCAAAACGCAGGACTGGGTTTTCTTTAACCAAATTCAGCTGCACCATCCGGCGTTTCTAGATGCTGCAACCCGCACCTCGCTGGTCTCGCTGTTGGGTGAGGCGAACTTGCCCAGGCAGGTCTATTACGGTGATGGTTCGGCAATCGAACCAGAGGTTTTGGCTGAGATTCAATCGGTGTATCAACAGCTTGAGCACCGCTTTACTTGGCAGGTTGGGGATGTGTTGATGCTGGATAACATGCTCACCGCCCATGGGCGCAAGCCCTATGTAGGCCCCCGTCGAATTGTAGTGGCCTTGGGCGACATGAGCACGGCGAGCGGCGACTTGCAGTTAGGAGAACGTCAGGAGGGACAATTTCTGTGATAACCGGATTCAAACTTTCACCTCAGCAACGTAGTCTGTGGTCATGCCATCTCGATCGAGGGGAATACGCGGCGCAGTCGGTAATTTCCATTCAGGGAACTGTGGATGGGGAACGCCTCCGCGCTGCACTGGAGAGGGTCATCACTCGCCATGATATTCTCCGCACTCGCGTTGTCCGTTCTGCGGGAATGATGCCGCTGCAAGTCGTTCACCCAGAGGGCACACCGTTGATTTGGCAACCCGCAGATTGGAGCGATAAGCCAGAGCAACATCAGGAAAACCAGCTTAAAACCACCCTTCAATCGGAGCGATCGCACCTGCATCCATTGGAGCCAGCGCCGTTGGTTCGAGCGGTTTGGGTGCGGTGTTCTGCTCAACATCATCGATTAGTGTTAACGCTTTCGTCTTTTTGTGCAGATACCCAAACGCTCAACCAACTATTGACCGAGCTAATTGAGCATTATGCAGGGCAACTGACTGCTTCATCGACGGTCGTGCAGTATGCCCAGTATGCCGAGTGGCAAAATCAGTTGAGGCAAGCCGATCCGCCGATGGATGACGAGTTTGATAGCGAAGTGGATGAAGACGCGAGAGCCGGTCAGGCGTTTTGGCAGCGGCGGGTAGTTTCGCCTCTGAGTCCGCCATTGCGGGCGCGGAGTGGTGAGCCAGAGACGTTTGAGCCTGCTTGCTATCGGGTGCAGCTTGACCCAGGGCGATCGCCCAACTCAATCACCAATCGGCCCAATGGAAGGTCTCTCCGGCTGTGTTCCTGTTGACCTGCTGGCAGGTGTTGCTGTGGCGACATACTGCTCAACCTCAGATGGCGATCGCGGTGGCTTGCGACGGGCGGCAGGATGAAGCGTTAGAAACAGCGCTTGGGTTATTTGTTCGATATCTACCGCTGCAAACGGAGTTGCGGCATGACCGATGCTTTCACCAACTGCTTCAAGACACCCAACGGGCATGGCAAGACCTGACAGACTGGCAGGACTATTGCCCCGATGCAGCGGAGGCATCGCTGCCGGTGGCTTTTGAATGGGTTGAGTGGGCGGCGGAACATACGGTTGCAGGACTCTCGTTTGCCGTTGAGCAGCAGTGGGTTTATAGCGATCGCGCTGAGCTGCGGTTGACCTGTGTTCGTCAGGTCGGGCAGTTGAGTTTAGAGTTGCATTACGAGACGGATCTGTTTTCTCCAGAGGCGATCGCCTGTTTGGCAGCTCAACTGCAAACGCTGATTCACAGTGCCAGCGCTGACCCGACAATGGCGATCGCTCGGTTAAACCTGTTGCCCCTTGAGGAACGGTCGCACTTATTGCAAGGCGTCCCTCACCCCACTGGTTCAGGCTCAACGTCAACGGTTCGGCCTTCCGATAATCCAGTAGAGTGTATTCACCATTGGTTTGAACGTCAGGTCGAACGCACGCCGAACCACATTGCGCTGGTATATGAAGACCAGGAGTTGACCTATCGGGAATTAAACCATCGGGCAAACCAGCTTGCCCACTATTTACAGCAATTGGGAGCAATGCCCGATCGTCCGATTGCGATGTATCTAGAGCGCTGTTTAGATGTGATTGTGGCAATGCTGGCGGTGCTAAAAGCCGGAAGCGCTTACCTGCCGTTAGACCCCACTCTACCGATGGTGGGCTTAGAGGCTCGACTGGCGGATGCTCAAGCTGCCATTCTGCTGACCCAACAGACATTGCTACAAACCGGTTCACCTGACGTTGCAACGGTCGTTTGTCTGGATCGTGACCAAGCGGCGATCGCCCAGCAAAGCACGGCAAATCCCTCTTGTTCGGTCACGCCAGCCCATCTCGCGTACTTGATCTATACCTCTGGCTCAACCGGGCAGCCCAAGGGCGTTGCGGTCGAACATCGACAGCTTCTCAACTATGTTCACAGCGCGATTGAACGGTTAGATTTGCCCGCAACCGCGCACTATGCCACCGTATCGACGCTAGCCGCCGACCTGGGCAACACGATGATTTTTCCCTGTCTCTGTCGCGGCGGAACGCTGCACCTAATGGCAGCAGAGCGAATTGCCGATGCGCAAGCGTTTGCCGCGTATTGTGTTCAGCGCCCCATCGACTGTCTCAAAATTGTGCCGTCCCATCTACAAGCATTGCTAAATTGCTCGAACTCAGCAGCTGTTTTGCCCCGTCAGCGCTTAATTTTGGGAGGCGACGTCTGCTGCTGGACGCTGATTGATCAAATTCAGGAAATTCTGGCGGCTCAGGCATCCACGTGCCGCATCTTCAATCACTACGGCCCGACAGAGACGACGGTCGGTGTGTTGACCTACCCCGTTGAAGTCAAGCCAACTGATCCATCACCCGCTGCCTCTGTGCCGCTGGGCTGGCGATCGCCCATACGCAGGTTTACCTCTTAGATTCAGCATTGGAGCCTGTGCCGATTGGGGTGCCGGGGGCACTCTACATCAGCGGCAGAGGGGTTGCCCGTGGCTATTACCAGCGTCCTGATTTGACCGCCGCCCGATTTTTGCCCAATCCCTTTGCACCGTCATCGGATTCGGAGTTTGGGCGACTCTACCAAACCGGAGACCTGGCGCGATACCTACCCGACGGGTCCATTGAGTTTCTGGGTCGGCTTGATCAACAAATCAAACTGCGGGGGTTTCGGGTAGAGTTGGGCGAAATTGAAGCTCAATTATTGCACCATCCCAACGTAAAAGAAGCCGCTGTAGCAGCACAGGCCGATCAGTCCGATGAGACGATTTTGGTCGCCTATGTGGTGTCTGCGGGACTGGCGATCGCCCCGTCAGAGCTACGGCAATTTCTCAAAACGCGGCTCCCCGCCCATCTCATTCCGGCTGTTTTTGTCCCCCTAAAGGCGTTACCGTTGACCCAAAATGGTAAGGTCAACCGGGCGGCTCTGCCGCTGCCCGACATTCGCTCTGAGACAGCGACCGTGGCTCCTCGAACACCGACGGAAGCGGCGATCGCTACCATCTGGGCTGAGGTGCTGGGGCTGGAAACAGTTGGCATTCATCAGGATTTCTTTGCCCTGGGAGGCCATTCCCTCCTGGCCACGCAGGTGCTTTCGCGTCTACGCGATCAGTTTGAGGTGGAGCTGCCGCTGCGCCAACTGTTTGAAGCACAGACCGTGGCAGAACTCGCCACCGTCGTTGAATCCGCACTATTAGCCGAAATCGAGTCACTAACCGACGCAGAAGCAGAACGGCAAGTCGCGCAAGCAAGCGAGGTACAACGATGAACCATGGGCTAGAACGCTCCACTCAAACGTCTCATCTGTCAGCCGCCAAACAAGCATTGCTAGAGCAACGGCTGCGTGGCAAGGGCACGGCTCGTCGATCGCAGATTCCAAAGCGGCAAACCCAATCTGCACCTCTGTCGTTTACGCAACAGCGCCTCTGGTTCTTGCATCAGCTAGAACCAAATAGCCCGGTTTATCACATTCCCACTGTCCTCAGGTTTCAGGGCCAACTGCACGTAGATGCCCTTCAGCAGAGTCTAGAGGCGATCGCTCAGCGCCATGAGATTCTTCGTACTCGCTTTCCTGTTATAGACGGGCAGCCTGTGCAGACGGTGACAACCGCCCTGCCGTTTGAGTTGCCCGTGATCGATTTACAGCATCTACCCCCTGAACAGCGAGAGGCTGAGGTGCAGCACTGGGCGATCGCAGACGCCCAAATGCCGTTCGATCTGGTTCAAGGTCCGCTGCTGCGCGGCAGGTTGATCCGCCTGGCTGCCACCGAGCATGTGGGGTTGCTCACCCTGCATCACATCGTTTCCGATGGTTGGTCTACCGGGGTGCTGATTCATGAATTAGTCGCTACCTATCAGGCTGTTGTGCAAGGGCAACCTTGTCCACGACCAGAGTTGCCGATTCAATACGCCGATTTTGCCGTGTGGCAGCGCCAGACTCTGCAAGGAGAAGCGCTCGGTACCCTCCTCCACTATTGGCGGCAGCAGTTAGGCGGAGAACTGCCCGTGCTCACGCTAGGAGGGGGCGATCGCCCCCTGAGCAACCCGGCTTCCACGCCAGATTCAAGGCGAAACGCAAACCTGGAAACTGCCGCACTCCCTGACGGCAGACCTGAAGCAATTGAGCCAGAAAGCTGGAGTCACGCTGTTTATGACGCTGCTGGCAGCATTCAAAACGCTGCTATATCGTTACACCGGGCAGACCGATATTCTGGTGGGGTCGCCGATCGCCAACCGCAACCACACCGAACTGGAAGGACTGATCGGGGCGTTTGTTAATACGCTGGTCTTCCGCACCGATTTATCTCACAATCCCTCCTTTCGAGACCTGTTGCAGCGAGTGCGGGACGTAACGCTCGCAGGCTATGCCCATCAAGCGCTGCCCTTTGAGAAACTGGTCGAAGACCTCCAGCCGACACGCACCCTCGACCAAACTCCGCTTTTCCAAACCTGGTTTTCCCTGGGCAATGCGCCCATGCCTCGCCTAGAACTGCCAGAACTGGTCATCACCCCACTCGACACTCAAACGGGCACCGCTAGATTTGACCTGAGTTTAGACATGGCAGAGCACGAGGGAACGCTTGTCGGCTTTATCGAATATCGCACCGACCGATTGGATCGGGATGCGATCGCCCGGCTCCAGGGACACTTCGAGACGCTGCTGACCGGAATTGTGGCGAATCCGGATCAACGCTTAGCCGATTTGCCCCTGCTGACCCCAGCCGAGCAGCAGCAGTTGACCACCTGGAATCAAACTCAGGTCGATTTCGGTGCACCCGATTGTTTTCCGCAGTGGTTTGAAGCGCAGGTGGAACGCACACCCGATGCGATCGCGGTGCAAACCTGCAGTAACGCCGCGATCTACGAAACCCAATCTCTCACCTACCGGGAACTCAACCAACGCGCCAATCAACTGGCTCATCATCTGCGATCGCTCGGCGTTGCTCCTGATGCACTAGTCGGCATTGCAATGGAGCGATCGCCTGACTTAATCGTTGGGCTATTAGGCATTCTTAAAGCGGGTGGTGCGTACGTTCCCATTGACCCTACCTATCCGCCCGATCGCATCGCCTTCATGCTGGAGGACTCCCAGGTTCCCGTGTTAGTCACCCAGCGATCGCTGCTGGAGACGTTACCGCAACATCACGCTCAAATCGTTTGTCTGGATAGTGACTGGGATGCGATCGCTCGCTGCAATTCTGAAAACTCGGTCAGCCAAATCACAGGTAAGCATTTGGCTTACACAATCTACACGTCAGGCTCTACCGGAACGCCCAAAGGGGTGCAAATTCTCCATCGCGCTCTGACAAATTTCCTGCACTCTATGCGTCAAGAGCCAGAACTGACCGCGCAAGATGTTTTGCTGTCGATCACGACCATTTGTTTTGACATTGCTGCTCTAGAACTTTATCTGCCACTGGTGGTGGGGGCTTGTGTTGTTTTGGCAAGCCGCGAAGTCGCCATGGATAATCTACAGCTTGCCAGCGCGATTGAGCAGTCAAAAGCAACCGTGATGCAAGCCACTCCTGCGACCTGGCGACTGTTGTTAGCAGCGGGATGGCAGGGAAATCCGCGACTGAAAATCCTGTGTGGCGGCGAAGCCTTGCCCCGCGAACTGGCGAATCAGCTTTTAGCTAGAAGTCACTCGCTCTGGAACCTATATGGCCCCACGGAAACAACGATTTGGTCAGCCGTGCAGCGAGTGAAACCGGGAGATCATCCCGTGTGTTTGGGTCGGGCGATCGCCAACACTCAGATTCACATCCTGGATGGCGCAGGCCAAACGGTGCCCGTTGGCGTACCCGGAGAATTGCATATCGGCGGCGTGCAGTTGGCGCGGGGCTATTGGGGTCGCCCTAACCTCACAGCAGAACGGTTTGTGCCCGATCCGTTTAGCCCACAACCCGGTGCCCGTCTCTATAAAACCGGCGATCGCGCCCGCTACTTGGCCGATGGCACCATCGAATTTTTGGGACGGATCGATCATCAGGTCAAACTACGCGGCTTTCGCATTGAATTGGGCGAAATTGAAGCGGTTCTGCATCAACATCCTGACGTGCAAACGGCAGCGGTGGCTCTGCGGCAACAGCACGCCCATCGACAGTTGGTTGCCTATGTGGTTCTGAGAAAATTTACCTCGCTTGAGCCGCAGGCATTGCGCCAGCATCTGCGGGAAAAACTGCCCGACTATATGGTGCCTGCGGTCTGGGTTGCGCTAGAGGCCCTGCCCCTCACGCCCAATGGAAAGGTCGATCGGCGATCGCTGCCTGACCCCGAACCCCAACGCCTTCAGCCGCTGCACCGGTTTGTCGCGCCGCGATCGCCCGTCGAATGCCAATTAACTGAAATCTGGAAACAGGTGCTGCGGGTAGAGCAAGTTGGCATTTACGACAATTTCTTTGAGCTGGGGGGAGACTCGATTCTCAGCATCCAAATTGTGTCGCGATCGCGTCAAGCTGGGTTGCAGTTCACACCCAAGCATCTGTTCGAGCATCAAACCATTGCCGAATTAGCCGCGATCGCCCAACCCGTAGCCCCCGCGCAATCCGCTCAGGAGCCGGTGAGCGGTCGGGTGCCGCTCACCCCGATTCAACAGTGGTTTTTAGAACAGGACTTTCTGGCACCCGATCACTACAATCAATCTCTGCTGCTTACCGTGTCGCAACGCCTCGACTACAGGGGACTAGAGCAAGCCATCCATACGCTGCTGAACCAGCATGATGCGCTCCGTCTGCGGCTGGAACAGGTAAACGGACAGTGGCAACAAGTCAATCTAGCCGCTGAACCCATCCCTCCTGTGATCCACATCGATCTAGCGGCTCTTCCCTCTGCTGCCCAGACCCAAGCGATTGAGGCGGCTACCGCAGCGCTGCAAACCAGTCTTAGTTTAGTGCGGGGTCCGCTGCTGCGGGTTGCTGGGTTTGACCTCGGGATGAATCAATCCAGCCGTCTGTTCATCGTGACCCATCACATGGCGATGGATGCAGTGTCGTGGCGGATTTTACTCGAAGACTTGCAGACCGCCTATCAACAACGGCATCAAGAGCAAGTCCAGCTTCCGCCCAAAACTACCGCCTTTCAGCAGTGGGCAGAATCGCAGGCGTGGTCGAACTCTACTGAACAGCAGGAGGCGCTAGCCGACTGGCTACCACTATTGCCAACGGCGATCGCGCCGCTTCCAATCAAACCCCAGGGCGGAACCCATCCTGCGACAAATACCGAAGCTTCTGCCCACACCCTTTCCGTTGCACTCAGCACAGAAGAAACAACTGCCTTACTACGTCAGGTTCCGCAGGCATATCGAACTCATATGAACGATATTTTGCTGGCAGCGCTGGGCATGGCGCTGTCAGGGTGGATCGATAGTCCAAACGTTCTAATTGATGTGGAGGGGCATGGACGCGAGTCGGGCAACACGGCCATCGATCTTTCTCGCACGGTCGGTTGGTTTACCAGCATGTTCCCGGTTTGCTTCAATTTTGACGCAGGTCATTCTCCCGGAGAGACCCTCAAGGCCATCAAAGAACAGCTTCGCCACGTTCCTCAGCGAGGTGTCAGCTATGGACGATTGCGTTATCTGGGCGAAGAGTCGATCCGAGCACAGTTGCGATCGCGGCCTCAGGCTCAGGTCAGCTTTAACTATCTGGGTCAATTGGATCAACCCCTGGACAATGGGCTGTTTGAGCCTGCCCCAGAATCCAAAGGCGCAGAGAAAAGCTTACGCAATCATCGACTATATCTGCTGGATGTGAGTGGTTTTATTTTGGCCGGACGGCTCCAGCTCAACTGGGTCTATTGTGAGTCGCTGCATGAACGCGACACTATTGAGCACCTGGCGCATCGCTGCCTGACGCAGCTGCGATCGCTGATTCACCATTGCCTTTCCCCAAATGCAGGAGGTTACACCCCCTCCGACTTTCCCCTGGCCACCCTCGATCAACCGCAGTTGGATGAGCTATGGCGGCGCGACCGCCAGATTGAAGACCTCTACCCCCTCTCTCCAGTGCAGCAGGGCATCCTGTTTCACACGCTCTATGCGGCGGACAGTGAACTTTATGGGACGCAACTGACCTATACGTTGCGCGGTGCACTCAACAAGTCAGCACTGCAACAGACCTGGCAACAGTTGATAGAGCGACACCCCGTTTTTCGTACTGCATTTCTTTGGGATCTGGATCAGCCGTTGCAACGGGTGCGCCAGCAGGTTCCTTTACCCTGGCAAAGCCACGATTGGCGATCGCAAACTCCAGAGGAACAACAGGCTCAACTGACGGCATTTTTACAGCGCGATCGCGCCCGTGGATTTGACTTGAATGTAGCCCCTGTAATGCGACTGACCTTAATTCGATTGGCGGATCAGGTTTACGAATTTGTCTGGAGTTCTCATCACCTCTTGTTAGATGGTTGGTCCTTACCGCTAGTTTTCAACGAAATCTTCACCCTCTATACAGCGCTTTGCCGTGGACAATCTCCAACAACAACCTCCAGCCGCCCCTATCGGGATTACATTGCATGGCTACAAATGCAGGATCTGGCAACCGCCGAAAGGTTTTGGCGATCGCTATTGCAAGGGTTTAAAGCAATCCAATTCAACCCTTCAGCCTTATTGTCGAATGGAAGCCAAACCTCATCTCAAAGTTTCGCCATCCAAACCAAGCCGCTTTCCCATCAGACGACTCAAACTCTGCAAGCCCTGGCACACCACCACCGACTCACCCTAAATACCCTCGTCCAAGGAGCCTGGGCAATGGTGTTAAGTCATATCAGTGGTGCCAACGATGTTGTTTTTGGAGTGACCAGTGCTGGGCGACCTATCGACCTGACGAATGCGGAATCCAGCATTGGGATGTTTATCAATACTCTTCCTGCACGCGTTTTAGTAGACGCCCAAGCTCCGTTGGTGCCCTGGTTACAGCAGCTTCAAGCTCAGCAACTACAGGCGCGGCAGTATGAATACACGCCTCTGCGGCAAATTCAACAGTGGATCAACTGGCCCACAGCAACGCCGCTGTTTGAAAGTTTGGTGGTGTTTGAGAATTATCCGGCTGATATCGCGTCACCGCAATTGCCCGATGGGTTGGAAATTCAAAATGTCCGCTCCGTGGTGAACAACAGCTACCCGCTGACGGTCAGAATTTTGCCGGGACAGGAATTGACGCTGCAACTGATGTATGATGCTGCTCGGTTTAAAGCCAATGGGATGACGGACTGGCTGGAGCAGCTTACGGCTCTGCTGTTGCAGATCGCTTCCCTAGACACCGAGCCCGACACGCCGCTTGCGCGTCTATTAGACACCGTTTTCAAACCAAAGCCTGTCGCTTCCCCTCTCGCCTTTAAGAATCGACGGCGCAAACTGGTCAGTGTGTCAGCCGATGAATTGGTGCAAGTCACCGATTTACAACCGGGCTCTGCATTGCCGATGGTGATTCAGCCAAGCGACCAGGCGTTGCGCCTGACCGATTGGGCCAAGAGCCATCGAGCCTGGATTGAGTCGCAGCTTTATCAGCGAGGCGGAATTCTGTTTCGAGGATTTCAGGTGCAGGGCGCTGAGGATTTTGGTGAATTGATGCAGGCGATCGCCCACGAACTCATGACTTACACCTATCGTTCGACGCCGCGCACCCATGTTCACGGGCAGGTTTATACCTCAACAGAATATCCTGCCAATCGCTCGATTCCGCTGCACAATGAGATGGCCTATGCCAGCCAATATCCTGCAAAGATTGCCTTTTACTGTGTGCAGCCTGCCCAGCAAGGGGGAGAAACGCCCATTGCCGATAGCCGCCGCGTTTTCGCCGGAATCGATCCAGCGATTCGATCGCAATTTCAGCACCATGGTGTGCTCTATGTCCGCAACTACGGTAGTGGGCTAGATTTGCCCTGGCAAAATGTGTTTCAGACCGATCAGCGATCGGTTGTGGAAGACTATTGCCGTCATGCCAACATTGATTTTGAGTGGTGGGGGAATGATCAACTCCAAACTCGACAGGTTTGTCCGGCGATCGCACCCATGCTCAAACGGGCGAGTCAGTTTGGTTTAACCAGGCCCACCTATTCCATGTGTCTAGCCTAGAACCTGACGTTCAACAAAGTCTAATCACGGAACTCTCCTGTCAAACGCTGCCACGCAACGCCTATTACGGAGATGGTTCTGCAATTGAAGATAGCGTTTTAGCCAGCATTCGACAGGTTTACGTGCAAGAAACAATCCTCTTCCCTTGGCAAGCAGGAGATGTATTGCTCTTAGATAACCTCTTGACGGCTCACGGTCGTCGTCCGTTTGTCGGCCCCCGTACAGTACTCGCAGGAATGGCAGATCCAATCCTGACAACGCCGAATTCACTTTAAACCAGGAGCAAAATCATGAAAACAATGGGGAAATACTGCAAAGCATACCTCGTCAAACAACTGCGCCAATTCGATCACTGGAGCGAACAACAAACGTACCCAGAACAACCGGATGAACAAACGACGGACGTCAATCAAGAACTCGCAGAGGAAGACATTCTCTATCTTCAAGAAAACTATATTGTGACCAATGGAGTATTTCCGAATGAAAATATTGTCTTTGATCAGGTCTCACCCGAATGGATTGATTTCTGTCAAACTGTTCTCAATTTTTCAGTGCCAGACTAATGCAATTTTTTGGCATCGACGTGCTTAACCTGAACGACCGTAGGTGAGAGATGGCGTAGGCCGAGCCTGCACCATCTCTCACATCCCACCCTCAGGAATTCGGATTCAACAAAACTAGATTTTAGTGGTTGAAAGCACCGCTGGGCAGTGCTTTCAACCATTATACTTTGGGCTCTATTAAATTCACAATCCCTATGGCGACTCGGTGCAGGTAAGAAACCAGCTTGAATTAGATGAGAAATGTAAGTGCCAAGCAACTCATCATTCAAAACTGGGCAAGTAATAGAACTCGTTGCAAGCCCAGTCAATGTATTGTTTGCATCAAACGGTTGCACGATTTGTCGATGTCGTGAAGAGGGAACGGTCTCTTCTCCCACACTTACATTTCCCCCTTCTAAACGAACGCTTCCCTCTTCCGCAAAAATGGGAATTAGTGGATATAACGCATTATCCACCGTTCCCTCACGCACCAACGTTGATCTCCACGTCGCGTAATCAACAAACTCCATTGGATACCCAAAACTATAGAGATAGTGAAACACCTCACGCATCGACAACGGTTGAGGGTTAACAAGGTGAAATACTTGACCCAAAGACTGCGCTTGCTGTGATAGATAAACGGCAGCTTGACTCACATAATCACACGGATTTAAGTCTAAGCTGACGTCTAGATCAGGCATACTTTTAAGCTGAATGCAGCCTTTGATCATCCGATAAATCATGTCGTCGGTATTGCAAACCCCTGTCTTGCTATGACCTGTGATAAATCCCGGTCGATAAACGCAGACGGGTAGGCCGCGATCGCGCGCGATCGCAACCAATTTTTCAGCCACCCACTTGCTTTGAGCATAGCCACTAGACGGCATCTGAAAGCGATCGAGACTTTCATTCTCTCGAATAGCCCCGTTGCCCAGGTTGCCAGATGAAATAACCCCAGTACTAGAAACAAAGTGGACGGGTTTTACCTTCGCTTGGCTTGCTAATCTCAGAACCTCCTGCGTTCCAAGCACATTCGCGGCTTTAAACGCTGGGTAAGGAGAAACAGGATTGACCAACGCCCCACTGTGATAAATCGCATCAAGTTGTTGCGCCAATTGCTGGAATTGTTGTTGAGAAAGACCTAAAAGCGGCTGAGACAAATCCCCCATCACGGGGATAATTCTGTCACTGAACGCATCATCCCAAAGCAGACAGGATTTGAGTTTATCTTGAATCTTTTTCTGGCCGGACTCGCTCGTTGATGAGCGCACTAAACAGTAGATATCAGCTTTTGTCTGCTGAAGCAGTTCGTAAAGCAAGAAAGTTCCCAAAAAGCCCGTTGAGCCTGTCAAAAAGATCGCATTGGGCGTCCTAGTCGGATCATAGGGAATGCCCCCAGGTTGAATATCTGAATCTAAACTTGCTTCCGCCTCAAAATCGATCGTCGGTTCTTCGTGAGCGTCAGCTCCAGAAGGAGCCGTCTGAATTCTGTGAATGTCTTGTGCAATGTTGGCGATGGTCGGCAAGCCAACCAAACGACGCAATGAAATGTTGACTCCAAATGTGTTTCGGAGACGGGTAAACAACTGGGTAAACAGCAGAGAATGCCCACCCAATTCAAAGAAATTATCGTGAATACCGACCTGTTCAATTCCTAGAATTTGCTGCCAAATTTCAGCGATCGCCGTCTCAATGGAAGTGCTGGGGGCAACATAGCGCCTCTCCAACTCAGGGTGAGCTTGATCCGGTGCGGGCAATGCTTGGCGATCGACTTTACCACTGGGCGTTAACGGCAGGTCTTCCAGCCACACGAAGGCCGACGGCACTATGTATTCTGGCAGTCTCTCGCGCAAGACGTTCCGCAAAGATTGGATCTGTTCTTGGGGTGTCGTTGAGGGCTCAGTTGAGAGTTGTCCATTCGCTAAAGATTCAACTAGGTAGGCAACCAGAGACGGATCGCCAAGAGTATTTTCCCTAACCACAACCACCGCTTCTCGCACCGATTGATGCTGAACCAATAGCGCCTCAATTTCTCCCAACTCGATCCGGAAGCCACGAATTTTGACTTGATGATCGATCCGTCCTAAAAATTCAAGATTTCCATCCGGCAACCATCTACCTAGATCTCCAGTTTTGTAGATGACTGAATGCTTCTCAGTCGATTCAAAATGGTCGTTCAGGGATGAGAACTCTCCAATACTGGAAAATGGGTTGGGCACGAAGCTTAAGCGAGTTTTTTCCTCATTTTTCCAGTATCCATTTCCCACCCCAACGCCCGATACACAAATTTCTCCAGGCACCCCAATTGGGGTTGGCTGCATGTGTTCATTGAGGACATAGAGCCTCAGATTTGCCAACGGTTTGCCAATCGGAACCGTGCGCAAATTTTCGGGCAAGGGCGCGTCAATGATGAGCTGGGTAATATCATCAGCCGCTTCCGTTGGCCCATAGGCATTCGCAATTTTAATGGAGGGATATACCCTCAGCCATTGGTTGATCAATTCGACTGAAACATATTCCCCAGTGACCATCATCACCTTCAGTTCGGGGAGTGCTCTCTGATGAGGTGGTAGCTGAGAAACATACTCAAGCAACCCCTTGAGAATTACCGGAACGAGTTCAGCGAGGGTAATTTTTTCGGTTTGAAGAACCTTCAATAGTTTCTCTGGATCACAAACCGTTTCCGTATCGATAACAACGGTTTTGCCGCCGGTTATCAAAGGCGCTAAAAACTGCCAAACCGAAATATCGGATGAGGCTGGAGCACTTTGCAGAAAACTAAATTCTCCATTGAAATTCAGAGCATCAAGCTGTGCATAGATATGATTCACGGCTCCATCATGCCGAATGACTGCACCCTTGGGCAACCCAGTTGAGCCAGAGGTGTAGAGCATGTAAGCCGGGGCGATCGCTCTGTTAAACTTGGGCAGATTTTCCTTTGAGAATCTATCAAAATCCTGTTGGCTATGGATACGGATTGAACCTAGATCGGCTCTTTCTACCCTACTGAGAGCAGCATCTAGACAAATAATATGCTCTAGCGCCGAACAGGTTTTCACAAAACTGGTTAGGCTCTGCATAAATCCACAATCTGTTAAAACAAATTTGACTTCGCTATCGGATAGCATGTATTGAATTCTATCCACCGGATAGGTGCTGTCGATGGGCACATAGGCACCCCCTGCTTTATGAATGGCCAGAATAGCAATCAAAAAATTGATGTCTCGACCCTTTAAAATCCCAACGAATTCCCCTGGTTTTAAGCCTAAATCCTGTAGGAGATTAGCGATTTGGTTTGCATTTGAATTGAGATCGTGATACGTGATTCGAGTGTCTTCCCAAACGGCAGCAATGCTAGTTGGATTTTGTTCAACCTTCTTTTCAAATAATTCGTTGAGCGTTTGTTCGAGCGAGTAAGCCCTGTGACTGTCGTTAAAATCCTTCAGAATCTGGTGCCGATCGCCTTCTTTCAAAAAGACAACATCTGCTAGTTTGATGCTGAGCTGCTCAACCACGCATTCAACAACATTGATGTAATAGTTAGCAAATAGCTTTATCGTCTCATCTCGAAATAGAGAATCGCTGTAATCAATTTTGCCATGAATGCGATCGCCCTTCACAACAAAAGAAATTGTCAAATCATTTTTAAGATCTATATCCCCAACATCGGGATGGATGTTTTCTAATAAAACAATAACATCAAAGATTGAACAGCGATTCTGATAGCGTGGAATCTTCAATAGCTGAACCAGCCTATCGATAGGATACTGTTGATGAAGATAGGCATTGATCACGCTATCCTTAACTTGAAGCAGCAACTCTTTAAATGTGAGATCCTGGCTTACGTGAGTACGCAGCGGCAGGATCCTATTAGCAGAATCCTGAATATCAGGATGGGTTCTATAATTCGGAATACCAACAATGAGGTCGCGATCGCCAGTGTAGTTCTCCAGCAAAACCTCAATCGCCGACAACAAAAACAAATAGATTGAGGAATAGGAGTTGTTACTAATCTGAATCACGGCTTGCGAAAGACGTTCACTCAGCTCAAATTGCACAAATTGATTCTTCTTGCAATATAAACTCGGTCTGATGTAGTCAGTGATGAGGGTGGTCTCTGGCAGGTTTCCCGCTAGCTTGTTGAGCCAATAAACTTTGTCGGAAAAGCGATTAGAGAGATGTATATTTGTTCTTTCAGCCAGCATTACCATCATCCTCCTGAGAAAATGCAAAATAAGTCTTTCATGGGCGCTAGTGAAGGGGATGCATGCAACGTATGCACCGCCTTCAGGCTGTCTTTAAGCATTCATCAAATGCCTGCCGAATGAGTGAACATCCTTTTTGCAAAGTAGACATCTGAATGGATAACGGAGGGAGGATTTTCAACACGGTGTCATTCCGCCCAACTCGCTCGATGATTAACCCCAAATCAAAACAGCGCATCGCGATCTTTTTCGCAAACGATTCCCCTCCATAGTTAGCAAGATCAATTCCCCAGATCATGCCGATCCCCCGCGTTTCGATATCCTTGCTAATAAACTGAATTTCCTTGGTTAGAAAAGTCTGCAAAAAAGATGCTTTAATCTCGACATCTTTTTCTAAATCAGTATTTTTTCTATATTCTAATGCGGCGGTTCCACCCACAAATGCAAGTTGATTTCCTCGAAACGTACCCGTATGTTCACCAGGCAACCAAACATCTAGCTCTGGCTTCATTAACAGCAATGACATCGGAAAGCCATAGCCGCTAATCGATTTGGAGAGAATCACCATATCAGGAACAATATTGGCCCGCTCAAACGAGAAGAAAGGACCAGTTCTGCCGCAGCCAACCTGAATATCATCACAAATCAGTAAAATGTCGTGCGATCGCATAACGTTCTGAGTCTTTGCATCCACTCAATGGGTGCAACAATGACACCACCTTCAGCTTGAACGGTCTCAAAGATGAGTGCTGCTGGTTTTTCAATACCAGAATTGACATCAGTGAGGACTGACTCGATATAGGCGATCGTGTCAATCGTCTCCATAAATCCATAGGGATAGGGCATGAAGGTGACATGGCTGGATGTTCCCCAAGTTTCCTTGCGGATAGCGGTATTGCCAGTGACCGCTAAACTCCCCAACGTCATGCCATGGTAAGCACCCATAAAAGAGAATATACCAGGTCTCTGTTTGACCTTCCTGGCTAGTTTTAAGGCTGCTTCGACGGCATTTGTGCCCGTCGGTCCACAAAACTGAATTCGGTAATCCAAGTGTTTTGGCGCTAACACCCGTTCAGAAAACGTGATCAAAAACTTCTCTTTAGCAGACGTATGCAAATCTAGCCCGTGGGTGATTGTATCTGCCTCTAAATAGCGCATCACCTGTTGCTTAATGTAGTCATTGTTGTGGCCATAGTTCAAAGCCCCTGCACCCGCAAGAAAGTCAATATATTCTTTCCCGGATTCAGAGTAAACAATGGAGTCTTTCGCACGATGGAAGATTTCTGGAAAACTTCGGCAGTAGCTTCTGACGTTTGATTCGCGTTCTTCAAAAATATTCATAGCATTGCAAATGTCATTTCTTTTGCCAGTGTTTGGCTGAACTGTCGTTGCTCTGAAGTCACTAACGATAAGTCTTTAAGCTGCAATTCGGGAGTTGCAATCATTTGCTGAAGCAACATCTCAAAATGCGCCAAAATACTCTGAATGGTAGTAGATTCAAAGCGACGACAATCATAATTAATGCCAAGCCCTAGCTCTGAACCAGGGTGCCCAATCACGTTCAGCGGGTAGTTTGTTTTATAAAACCCAGTGCAGTTTTGAGATTCTAGATTGTCGTCCTCTGTGGTGCTGACTTGGGGGGATGGGTAATTCTCAAAGACAACAATGGTTTCAAACAAAGACAACCCTCGCGCGACATGGCTCCAGCCTTGAACCTCGACTAGTGGGCTGTATTCATACTGGCGCATCTCAACAAGTTGATCTTGAAGCTGCTTGAGCCACGGCAAAAGAGCTTGTTCGGGGTCTATATTCACACAAACGGGTAACGTGTTGATAAAGACCCCTACCATTGATTCGGTGCCTTCCAGATCAACGGGACGGCCAGAAACTCCACATCCGTAAACGACCTGTTTTTGGCCGCTGTAACGACTCAGGAGCAGCGCCCAAGTTCCTTGAAATAGGGTGTTTAGGGTGAGTCGATATTGCTGAGCGAAGGTCTGAAGCTGCTTTGTGGTTGTTGCGGATAGCGTGATAAGTTCCTCGTCGTACTTTTCTTCGTAATGAGACAAATTCTCGTCTTCGAGGTGACCCAACGGGGTTGGTGCTTTGACATTGCTCAAGACTTGTCGCCAATACCGCTCAGCTTTGGATAACTCCTGCTTTCGCAACCAGGAGATATAGGTTTTGAACGAAATGCCAGGAGAAAAGGGAATATCCTTTCCCTGACAAAATGCTTGATAGAGTTGAGAAAATTCCCCCATCACCAAGGCACCGGACCAGCCATCCAAAATTAAATGGTGTTTGCTCCAAACAATTTGGTAAGACTCATCACCCAGACGAATGACCGTCATACGCATTAGAGGAGCTTGAGAAAAGTCAAACCCACGCTGGCGATCGCGCGTCAAAAAAGAATTTAAGCATTCTGACTGTTCAGATGGATCGATTCCACGCCAATCCTCTTGTTCCAAAGGCACATTGACCTGCCGATGCACCACCTGTAGAGGTTTGTCGATTTCTTCCCAATAAAAGCTGGTTCGCAACACCGTATGCCGTGCAGCAAGCCGCTGCCACACCCGCTGCAACACCTCAATGTTGAAGGTGCCACGCACCCTATAGCTAAATTGGATGAAATACAGCCCTTCCTCAGGGGCATATAAACAATGGAAGAGAATTCCCTTTTGGAGTGGGGAAAGTTCGTAGATGTCCTCAATATCTGCTGTCATGATTTTTCTAAGACCTGCTCTTAATTTTTGCCAAGAACTGATCGAGTTCCTGCTGGTTCAAATCGGCTTCTGCAAAGTCAGACGGGGTGTAGCCTGCGATATCTGAAGACTGGCAATGAGTGATTAGCGATCGCAATGCTGCGATAAAACGCTCAGCCAGCGCTGCAATCGTGGTTTGTTGATGAATAGTTTTGCTGTAGGTCCAATCTAGGTGCAGCTGATTGCCATAGACAGCCGCGTTGATGTCTAATCGATAGCGGCGATTTCCCTTGAAACTGCGTCCCGCGCCCATAGAGTCTTGTGCAAGTCCAAACAACGGAGATTGAAAGGCTTGATCGGTCTGTCCCAAATAGTTAAATCGAATTTCAGCGTCAGGCTGCTGCCGAAGACTAATTTCTTCAGTCGTGAGATAGCGCAAAATGCCGTAGCCAATTCCTCGATTGGGAATGCGTCTGAGCTGTTCCTTGATGGCCTTTAGCGCCTCTCCTGGGTTGGCTGATTCCTCAATATCCAACAGCACCGGGAAAAGGGTTGTAAACCAGCCCACCGTACGCGACAAGTCTACATGATCAAAGAGGTCTTCTCGACCATGCCCCTCTAAATCAACCCACAGAGAGCGTTTCCCAGTCCAAGGGGAAAATGCCTGCACCAGAGCTGTCAATAGCACATCGTTAATTTGGGTGCGATAGGTTGCTGGGATGTCCTGCAATAGCGCTAACGTTTCTGCTTCATTTAGCGCTACCGAAACAGTCCTAGCTTCGGCGACGGTGTTGCTGCTCGCAGAAAAATCAACCGGGATGGGAACGACCGCTGGCCGGGATTGTTCCAACCAGTAGCCCAACTCTTGTTTCAATGCGTCAGATTGTGCGTATTCCGTTAATCGGTTTGACCAATCGTGAAAGGAGGTCGTTTTGGGTGGAAGTTGAATGGAATTGCCCTGGCTAAGGTGTTGGTAGGCGAGTTGAAGGTCTTCTAGCAGGATGCGCCATGAAACGCCATCAACGACCAAGTGATGGATAATCAACAGCAAGCGGCTGGATTGATCTGCACCGAGATCAAAGTAAGCAACGCGTATAGGAACTGAGGATAGGTGAAGGCTGGCTTGGAGTTCGGCAGCAGCGGTTGATAAGGCTCGTGTTTGATGTGTTCCTGAAAGAGCCGATAAATTGACCCATGTAAGCGGGATGTTTCCATCGGGTTCAACGGCAAATTGTTGCCAGCTACCATCATGAACAAAACGGAGTCTTAGCGCATCGTGATGTTCCAGCAATTTTTTCATGGCTTGTTGCAATAGAACGGGATCCAGAGCTTGCTGCACCTCCAAAAATATGGACTGGTTCCAGTGATGGGCATCCGGTAGAGTTTGCTCAAAGAACCAGTGCTGAATGGGTGTCAGCGGAACGTCACCAACCACAATTCCCTGTTCTGCATGAACAACGTGTTTCGTGGTGGCCACCGCCGCGAGTTGGGCAATGGTCTGGTTCTCAAATACTTGCTTGGGCATCAGTTGTAGACCGGCCTGATTTGCCCTGGCAACAATCTGAATGCTGAGAATGGAATCTCCGCCTAACTCAAAAAAATTATCGTGTATTCCGACTTTTTCAAGTCTGAGTGTTTGCCTCCAGATTTGAGCTAATATCTCCTCTGGTTTTGTCCGAGAAGCAACAAAGGTTTCTTCCCGCTCAGATTGAAGTAAATCAGGAGATTGCAACGCCTGATAATCCAATTTGCCATTGGGGGTCAGCGGTAGCGTCTTTAACTGCACAAAAGCAGACGGAATCATGTAGTCAGGAAGTGTTTTTGTCAGTCGCTCGCGTAGCTCATCTGTTGTTGGATTGGTGTGTTTTTCAGGAACAATGTAAGCGACTAAGCGTTTGTTGCCGGGTTGTGCTTCGACCGCGAGGCGATCGCCGTTTGCACCGCAGGATGCTGTCTGAGGGCAGCTTCAATTTCTCCTAGCTCAATTCGATAGCCGCGAATTTTGACCTGGTAATCTACTCGTCCAAGAAACTCAATCGTGCCATCGAGCTGATAGCGGGCTAAGTCTCCAGTTTTGTAGAGTGTGAAAGAGGGTTTGGGAAAGTGGAGAGGGTGAGAGGACGTTGCGTCAGACGTTAGATAGTTATTGTCCCCAATATCATCCCAAAACGGATTGGGCAGGAACCGTTCGGCTGTTAATTCGGGTCGGTTGAGATAGCCTCGAGCGACCCCCGCTCCCCCAATGAAAAGGTTGCCAGGGACACCAATCGGCACAGGACGCAAATCAGCGTCCAGCACATAGATTTGAGTATTGCCAATGGGACGACCAATCGGCACCGTTTCTTGGTACGGTGGCCTGGCATTCAGCGTTTCTCGGGTGATGGCATAGGTCAATGCGCCGACCGTGGTTTCAGTGGGGCCATAGTGGTTGAAAATTAGGCACTGGGGTTTGTGGCGCTGAATTTGCTCGATCAACGGCCAAGGGCACGCTTCCCCACCCAGAATTAGGCGTTGCCGAGGCAAAATCTGCTCCGGGCGGGAGGCGGTCAGTAGGGCTGCAAGATGAGAGGGAACAATTTTCAGACAGTCGATGGGATGGGCTTGAACATAATCGGCTAGGGCGTCTGGGTTAGATGCGCATTCAGCCGATACGATGTGAAGACAGCCACCGCTGACCAGGGCTGGAAAAATGGTTGTGTTGCCCAAGTCAGCCGCAAAGGTGGAAACCGTTGCAAAGCTTTTACAGGTAGACAGATTCAACGTTTTGGCGATCGCGCTGGTGTAGTTGAGCAATTGCCGATGCTCAACCGCAACGCCTTTGGGTTTTCCCGTAGAACCTGAGGTAAACAGGACGTAGGCTAAATTGTGGCTAGTCACCCCACTGGTGGGGTTATCCTGTCGCTCTTGGGCAATGACTTCCCATGCGTGCTCTAAACACACGAACGGTATGGAATCAGGCAAATTTTCAATGAGGTGCGCCTGACTCAACACCCGTGCAACCTGAGCATCTTGTAGCCGGAATTCTAGACTTGCTTTTGGCAAGGCGGGATCCAGCGGGAGATATGCTCCACCCGTTTTCAGAATAGCCAAGAGGCTAATGATAAATTCCAGCGATCGCTCTAGATAGATACCAACTACCGCCTCTGTCCCAACATCCAATCGCTGTAGGTAATGAGCGAGCTGATTTGCTTTGGCATTGAGTTCAGCGTAGGTGAGCTGTTGGTCTTCATACACAACGGCAATGTCATTGGGGGTTTGATTGACTTGTGCCTCAAACCGCTGATGAATGCAATGGTCAAGACAATAATCGGTTTGGGTTTGATTAAATTCAACAAGGATTTGTTGCTGCTGGCGATCGTTTAATAGTTGTAACTGTCCAATCGGCAGTTCTGGGTTGTTAATTGCATGTTCAAGCAGCGTTAAAAAACACGTTGATAGCGCTTCAATTTCTTCACGCTGATATAGGCTAGAGTCGTAATGAAATTCCGCTATCAGCCCATCACCCCGTTGCAGACAACACAAATTAACCTTAAATCGCTCCCTCCAGACATACTGTCGATGCAGCGAAAATGACACCCCATCCCCCCAACAATTTTCGGGCCATTCTTCAAACTCAAAACCAAACGGACACAAGGGCGAAGATAGAGGGGCATCCTGGGTCGCAATGTCTTCCCAGGTAAACTGATCTTGCCATTCAACTACACGATCCAGGGATTCGCCGACGTGTTTTAGCACGGCCCAAAATGCCAGATCAGGCTCTAACCGAGCCAGCAGTGGCAAGCACTTTGATAGCGGCCCGAGCGCATTGGCTAACGCCTCATGCTGCCTCCCGCTGCTTGTGATGCCAAGCATTAGCTCTGGCTGTCCCGTAATCCTCCAAAGCAAGATTTGCCAGCATGATAGTAAAAACGTGGCGATCGCAACCCTCGGTTCTGGCTCAAAACGCGTTCTAAGATTCTGCGAAGATTTAATCTGTTCAACCAAGTCCTGATTGATGGTTAGCGAGACTAACTCAACTTGCAACGCTGATGTTGTCCTATCCCCTTTGCGTTCAAGAAAACTTAAACCAGAATTCTTATGATGAGCAGTAATGGTTTTTCGCCAGTATTCTTGACCCGAGAACTGTCCCATCTGCTCAAGCATTTCATGATGCAATTCTGCAACATCGACATATTGTATTGCGTCATTAGCGAGTGCTGCATGAGCCATTTTTTCTGAATATAATACACTCAACTCACGCATGATCTGCTTAAGCGTGGTACTGTCTGCAATCAGGGGAGACGCGTGGATAAGCAATATCTGCTTCTCAGATGAAAGCGTAAGAATATGAGCAAAGAAAGGAGGAATTACTTCAAATTCAAACGCTTGCTGTTTGAGCTGATTGAAACGCAACGCAACTTCAGCTTCCTGCGCATGTGAAGGTATGCAAGATAGATCTTGCTCACAGATCGCAACAGCACTGTTATCAACGATGACTTGCAACGGTATTGTCATTCCAGGCAAATACCGAAAAGTAGTGCGCAGAATTTCATGGCGATCGACAAGGGTTTGCAGTGCTTCTTTCAACCTCTCTAGATCTAAACGACCCGTGATACAAATCTCACCTAAAACGCAGCAGGGTTGCGCACCTTCCCTTTGTTGCAAAAGCCATAAATGCTTCTGCTGTGGTGATAAGCGAAATCCTTCAATCTGCTTGCTTTGCATCGTGATCACTCTTAGGTTCACTAAAGTTCTTGGGAGATGTAGCGATTCGATTCAATGCTGCCATAGTCGAGCTTGATGAGCCGATCGGCTAAATGGAAAAATGATCATCATGACTAATAACCAGTACTGTTTGCCACGCTGTTTGAGTTCTGCTAGTAGTTGCGTATAGAAGATCTCTCGAAAAATAGGATCTTGATCAGCCGCCCATTCATCAAATACATAAATTGGGCGATCTTCTAAGTAGGCCGATAACAGAGCAAGCCGCTTCCGTTGTCCTTGAGAAAGAGCAATTGTTGAAAGTCGCCCGTCTTTAACAGCAACCTTCTGATCCAACTCCAATTTTTCTAAATATGTTTTAGCCTGATCGTCAAGTGTCAAGTCAGTATGACTAATTAAGCGCTCAAATAAGTAAAAATCTGAAAAGATCACCGAGAAGTGTTGTCGATACCACTCACGGTTGCTCTCTACAATAGATTGGCCATCCAGCAGCAGCTCTCCTGAATCAGGACTGTAAAGACCCGTGATCAATTTTGCAAGGGTCGATTTGCCGCTGCCATTGCCACCAATAATAAAGACCAATTCCCCGACATTAAAGGTTAAATTAATTGGCCCCACTGTGAAGCGATGTTCGGCTTCTTCACTGTGATAGGTGTGGGTCACTTGTTTTAAATCGAGCTGCTTCCAGTTTGGCTGAGAGTGATGTCTGACGATAGTTTCAAGCTCGGCGTTTGCTGCCAAAGTCAATCCCATCTCGTTCACTTTTTGAATAGAGACATTGGCATTAGCCAAATTCGGCAATAGTTGAATCACATTTCTTAGCGGCCCCAGCAGATAAGTCAGGGTCAGAATGTAAGCCGGTAAAATGGCTTGAGCCGCTGGCAAAAGCCGAGGAATACCAAATAGCAATAACCCAATCAGCACGAAAAACAGAAGCTGTCCGCCACTTGTGGCCAGCGCTCCTAGCTTGAAGGCTATTTTCTGGTAACGACGAGATGCAGCCGCACTGACTTGAAGATCTTCCTCAAAGAAAGTTTGCCGCCGAATGGAATGTAATTTTAGCTCTTTTACCCCGTCGGTAATGCTACGAAAGTGTTTGAGCAGGTGATCTGCTTCTCTGCGGGCAAAGTCGATAAAGCGATAAGAGTTGTTGATGAGAATTTGGACAAGTGCGATCGCGATCGCCATAAAAACGGCGACTGTCAGAAAAACCCAGCCTGATAGCCAGCCCAAATAAACTAGACATCCACCCACCACTGCAATGTCAATACAAAGGAACGGAATGATAAACACGGTATCTGAAATGGCTTGCACATCCTCGGTCAAAACGGCTAAAAGCCGACTGGAGCCTAACCGCTCGAGCTGGGGCAACGGTGCAGATAAAATGCGCTGACTGAGACGTAGACGAAGTTGATAAACAGAATTTTGACCCAAATCAATGAGTAAAAACTGAGCCACACTGCCGGCAAATAACGACAGCAGAGTAAGTCCAACAAAAGGCAAAATGAGTGAAGATGGCGAATTTTGGCGAATGGCAGTATTAATGACTGCAATGAGTTTTACACTACAGCCACCGCTGATGATACCTGCCAGAATAGCGGCAAAAATGCTTGTCCAAGAAGCTCTGATCAACAGCCAGATAATACCCATATGAGCTTTTGGTAAAGATGTCTGAACATGAGCCTGATATCAACCGCTGAGTTAAGCGCTGAAGCACTTCTAGAAATCAACGCAAGATTAGGAGGCGCTTTAGAATTGATTAAAAAGGCTGGCTTTCTGCGGGCTTCCCCACAAACCAACGTTCAACCCCCCATCGGACGATTATGCCTCGAACCTCCACCGGCAATTAAGCTCACAGGGCAACGCTAAAAAGACGGTCTATTCAACTGTTGTATCTGTTATTGAGAATTTCATCAACAATATATCAGCAATACTCCATCTGTGCCATCCTATTTTCTAATGGACAGGTGGGCAAAGATAACGACAACAAATCATTTACTGGCTAACACCCGCTCTTTTACTTTGATCGAGCAGGTGTTACCATTGCGCTTGTGAGCGATTAAACCATCGAGCAATTGCCTGCAACGCCCCAAAGGGCTTAGCTCGTTCCACTGATACCCGCAGCAAGATGTGTGTATCTCTTTATTGAGAAGGAGTCTCAAAAAACGGAGATGGAAATTTCAAATGATGCAGCTACTTGTCGGTATTGCTCCCAAGTCTCAAAAGCAGCTGGAGAAGACCCGATTGGCTCTGCACCACCCGTGGATCACTGGCTGATTGTAGAGGTTAAACAACCTTGGCCAACTTCAATGTTTACCGAACATCCCATCATTGCTCAGGTTATATCCACCGTCGAGACACTGATCTTTAAGCGCGGGGTTACGGTGATGCCAGTGGCGATCGCTCCTGATCCCGATTACTCTACACCGGGCTTAACTCGAGTGATTTACTATCGTCGTCCGGCCAAACAGTTTGCTGAATATACCAAAACAGAATACGTAATTCCAGATAGTCTGGCTACTCAGCTTGTGATTGCACTGTTGGATCGGCTGTCAGGTAAACCAACAGATCTGTCTCAATTTGCCATCTACCAGCAAGACACTCAGCACCTACGGGAAATGTTGGTTTGTACCCACGCCCAAATAGACCTTGCCTGTGGTCGTTTTGGGACTCCACTGTATCGTCACCTTCGCAAAACCTACGGCCAACCTAATCAACCCCGGCGCGTATGGCAAAGCACTCACTTTGGTGGACATCAGTTTGCCCCAACGCTGATCGACTTACCCACAGGGCAGGTTTGGGGTCACTTGGAACCCGAAATTTTGCCCCAGCTTGTAGAGCACCGGGGCGACCCCCATCAGATGCGGCGTTTCTTTCGAGGTTGGGCGGGCTGCAATAAGTTTGAGCAGATTGCCGACCGCGAAGCTTGGATGCAAGAAGGCTGGGATTGGTTTACTTACCCCCGGACAGCCCGTGTAACTCGTAAAGGGCTAAACAGGCTGAAATGGCTACTCTATCCAACCCTGCGTTGGATTCCAAACAACCTATTGCAACTCTGGTTAGAACAGTGGACGAGCAGCGCTAGATGGGCAGCCGTAAAAATGACCTACACATCCCCACAAGGTAACGGCTCCTACCAGATGCTGATTGAAGAGAGTGGAGAGGTCATGAGTGCCCCCAACTCAGCCGCAGAAAAAGGTCAACAGATATCGATGACATCTGTGAAGCAATATCGAGTGAGCCGTTTGGTTAAGGAGGGCTGAAGATCTGATTTGAACTTGACGGTACGTAAGACGACATTATCGTGGCAGCGAGAGGGCTTGGGAGACTGGGTGGGATACGCTTCGCTCGGATTATTTGCCAAAGTAAACTGAGTCCGGTATCGCAACAGATTCAACCGCAGGACGGTATTGGCTGCAAGTCTTAGAGGTCGCCATGACAGTGCGAAAGAAATGCGATCGCGGATTTACAGAACCTCAGTCCTTACCTGCCCTGCCAGGTGAGGTAGAAGCAGTGGAAGTCGAGGTATTGCCGCCTCACAAGAATGGTGCGACTGGTAAAGCCTTAAATACTAAGCCTTCTACAAAACCTCCACGAAAAATCAAACCGATTGAAGAGGATGAAGATTTCCTAGATGATCTGGAGAACTCGGATGCGGAGTTAGATGATGAGGACTTTGATTTCGATGATGATGATCTAGATGATGACGAGGAGTAAACCAATTTAGGAGATTTCCAGAAAACAAAATACCTGTAGGGGCGGTTCGCGAACCGCCCCCTACCGAGAACCGATTGGTAGATTCTTTCCTAGAAATCTCATCTTTGTTGATTGTTCTGGATTAATCCCTGCTATAGCTAGATTGGCCATAGCAGATTTTTTGCTTGTAGCTCAAGGCTCAATGTTGGGCGTAAATTCAAGACGAGAGAAGTTGGCTATCAGCAAGCTGGTAGCGATCGCCATTAAAACAGTAATTCAACTGCCGTAAGCGTTCGGCCTTGCCGTCTCGGAGAGAATCGCCCTGCATCTGTAACACCTTCAAACAGGGCAAAACCTGACCCCGATCTTCTCCCACCTGAAACAGAGGTTTATTTGATGGAAGGTTAGGGTTGAGATAGTTTTGGAACACCTCCACTGCGGATTGATTCTCTCTCAACCAGTAGCCGGTGTAGAGACAACCTAAAGCTCCACACAGATTGGGGGTGTTGAAATTAAAGAGAGTCAGTTTGCCTTCTTTTCCATCTACAGTCCAGGCAAGCAAGGTTTCTTTTGCCTGTGCCACATCCATGTCTATGTTTGTTTGAATCACTTGTTCTATAACAGCTTCTGGGACTACTGCTGCTGCTTCCCGCCAGGGAACGGTCGCTGCACTAGAACTACAACCTGCTGCACCGATAAGTACCGACAACAGCAGAAAAAGACTAAAGCCGATGCGAAACCAGTATCCTATTTGGCACAACCAGTGAGGTGGTGCAGGGATAGCAGATGTACTGAGTTCTTGAGACTGAAATGTGGGCTGTTTTGAAGATGAATCTGTCATTGAAGGTATCCTCTTCAATTTGAACTCATTGTTGCACCTGAACATTGGTGGGAACCGTAATGTCTAACTGCCGGAGTGCCCAGACTTCCTCAGCAAACCAGGTAGGATTTTGAGTTGTGGTTGCAACTTGAATGACCTGTTGCTGAAAGCGATCTTTACCAATGCGCTGAATTTCTCGGCGGTATTGTGCCAGCGTCAATTGTTGAGCAACCGATCGAGGAACGGCACTGGCGAAGGGAATGCGATCGCCCATCGGATTAAAGAACAACTCCTCACAGCGTCCATTTGTAACTGCAATGATTAGATTAGTCGGCTGTTGGTTATTTTCGGTGTAGATTGCCAGCAAGTAGTAGTTTTTGCCCTGCAAGCGACTAGAGCCAATTAGCTCACTCCGGACAATAGGCTGTCGGGTTTGTTGAGGAATACAGCGACTAACGGTTTCTGAAATGTCAGTGGTTTGAGCGTCGAGAGGAAGGTATCCCAGCCCAATCGTGAGCAGCATTCCTACCACGATTAATAGCCAGAAATATGAAGTCAAGCGTCTGCTAATGGAGCCAAATGAAAATCTTCGGTGAGGTTGCATTGATTCCTCCTTAGAATTGAACCCGATGTCTAGGGTTGATAGGAGAGCCGCTGCGCCAATTGCCAGGAGTCGCGCCTTCTAACACTTCAAAGTGCAGGTGAGGTCCGGTGCCCAATCCACTTTGCCCACTGCGAGCGATCGCCTGTCCCTGCTGCACTGGCGTACCCGCACTCACGTCCATTGAATCCAAGTGAGCATAGAGCGTCATCCTGCCATTGGCATGGTCCACAATCATGGTTTTGCCATAGCCGGATAGCCAACCTGCGTAGAGCACTCTGCCACCATCAGCAGCCCGAACTGGTGTCCCAATGGGTGTGCCAATATCAATTCCAGTATGATTAGAGCTACAACTTGCGCAAGGGCTAGAGCGAGGACCAAATTCACTGGTGACAGGGAAGCCTGGAGCAGGGTTGGTAAGCCTACCAGTGGCTTGTCCTGGTGTTCCGCTGTCCTGGGCTGCCTCATTGCTTTTGACTCCAGAGGAATTAGCGGTTGTCAGGGTTGCGCTGGGAGCACAGGTGAGAGTGCCATTGCCACCGTTGCGATAGCGGGTCACAGCAGCGCGACCGTAATCTCGTAGACTCAAACGACCCAAGGCATCGGAGCCTCCCCCATCCACACGGCTGTAATCGCCACCGAAGTGTTTCTGGGCAACTCGTTCTAAGAGCCGTTCACGCAGTGTCTCCGAAGGAGAGTCGTCCGTAAAGAGTTGCCCGGTTGTTGGATCAATCTGTCCCTGCGTCACTTGAATTTTATTGGCGAGGTCTGCCATAAAGGCGCGATCCTGATCAGCGGGTGGAAAGAATTGAAACAGTTCTGCTTCAGTGGGTTGATAGCCCTGCTCAATGCGATTCAAGAATCCTTGCCCTCCTGGTTTGGCAGCAATTAACTGCACAGCGTAAGGGTTATAGCTCATGAACTGGTAGCGTCCTAATCCCCGCCCGCAGTTACTTCCTCCATCCGCGCACGTATGAACCCCGACTGCCTGATAGCCTCCGCTTCCAGCACTTTCGATGCTGGCGATCGATTCTGCCAGTGCGTTTAGATCAATACCTTGTATAGACTGTGCTGACACGGGCTGACTGCTGCCACCGAAAGTACAGGGATTGTCCTCATTTTGATTCCCAGCGCCAGTTCGACTGTTTCCAGGTTCTCGACTAGCCCCAGTGGGTTGAGAGGCGGCGGCAGCGCGTTGATCGCTCAAATCGCCCACAAACATCAAGGCATTAACTTTGTAGCTGAAGAACGGCACCGGACCAATGAAGTAGGGTGTGCAGCCCAGCGCGTTGGCGCAGAAGCGGAAGAATATGGCAGTGTCTACGGTGTCCGTAGTTTCGTCCGGCTCCATCACCACGACTTTGAAAGCAGAACCGAAGGGCAAGCGTCCTGTAGGTTCTCGCCCACCATTCACCGATCGCAAAACGCCCCAACCACCCTGAACTTCCTGATATTTTCCTGAAATCCATTGTTTGCCTTCCAGCCTGCCACGCGAGCTACGTCCGGCGTTTTCTAGATCATCCAGTTCAACATAAGCGCAGTCCTTTTCGGCACAGGGGACAGAAAAGCCCTGAACATCGGAGCCAGAAATAGTGTTATTTCGTTGTGCCTCTGCTGGACCATACACCTGATCAACTCGCATGACCAGGCTACCTAATTCAGCGATCGAGTTGGGCATTGACCCCAGTGGCACCTGTCCTAATCCTGGAATATCTCTCACAAAACTGTTCATCCAGCCCTCAAACTGTTGGAGTTGAACGGCTTCCAGATTGGGAATGGATGTGACAGGAAAGAGAGAAAGATCAATCTCCTTTAAGCGTAACTGTTCAACCTGGGGGTGCTGTGCCAACACTTCAGCCAGGGTCTGATCGGAGATATTAATGCCGACAGCTTTGGCAGCAAGAAGAGCAGCAACAGGGGCGATCGCCCGCACATTGGCCTGTGCCAATCCCGGTACTACCTTTGCCAGATGGCTCAAGGTCTGATCGGCTGCTAGCGTGAAAGTACTCAGAGCAATTTGATTGAGAGCGAGGTTGGTGATTTGGGCGATCGCCCCTGGTGAAAATATTTCTGCCTGAAATGCCTGCGAAATATCCCCCAGCTTCAAATACTGATCGGGAGTCATGCCAGCGCTCCAATTGCGGCTCAGATCGTACCCTAAAGTTTGGCTGTAGGGCTTGCCATCTATGGAGCCAGAGCGACTAATACCCGGCATCTGTGACAAAGAGATTCGGTTCCAGTCGGGCAACAAAACTTGCGTTGCAGGCAATCCAGATTGACTCCCTGCAATTTCTAGAATTCGCGTGGGTAGGCTGCCGTCGTCGATCGTGCGAGCAGACGCAGGTGCAACCAGCCCGCAAAGACTCATGACAATTAAGCACAGCGAAATGATCCATGCCAGAACCCGCTGCCTCTTGAAGCCGTCCGGCATTTTCAATGAGGTATTCATGACATCAGGCAGGGTTAAGGGGATTAAAGCTCCAATTCCGGTGCAGAAAAAGTGCGCTCCGTCTTTGACTGATAACCAGAACCCTTGCTATAGCCCTTTAGGTGAGGGTTGGGGTTAGCGGCAGATTCCGAGTAGGGCGTGTCACCAAAGTTTTGCTCAAAGATGTTCTCCTGGTAGCCATCGCTGAAGTGATCAGTTTGCCAGGGATTGTTACCAGCTCCAGAAATTGATTGTCCGCATCCATAGCCATCGGTTTGATAGCCTCCCGTTTGATAATCACTATTGCTGTCAGGGGCGGTATTGAAATCGGGGGTTGATTCAGTAGTGTTCATCGCGCAAGCATCCATACGAAACGATATGCTTGTCAGCCTATAAAGCGTGACCTGGTGATGACCTCAACCAGTTGGACAACAGTGCTCCAGCCAACTGGCTGTTTGTGGGGAACGGCTCTGGAGGAGACTTGCACTGTGGATCAATTGAGTTTTATTCCTGAAGAGTTAGTCCGAACTCTTCAACAAGATGCTGGTAATGAAGATACCCGTTGCTCATCCAGCACACTGGAAATGTTGCGGCTTCTAGCATCCCTTGATGTTCCTAGAGAACTGCTAGCGTGCATGTTGGAAATGGCAGAGTTTTCCATGCATCATGTCCGTTATTTAGCAGGACCACTGATACTGCATCGAAGTTTTTGGGGAGATGTAATTCCAACTTGGTTGAAGGTTGCCTGTGTGCAGGATCGATTTGACCTCATTCTTTCCGAATATGAACAGAATCAAGTGGGGGACTATGCTACACCGACTGAAGTATTGGCTTACATGATGCCTGCCAGTTTTGAAGCACCCATGCACCGCGACTATTCTGACCTTTACATCTGGGCAGGCAATGAGGTGATGCGGAAGCACAATAAATTACCAGAAGGATCTGACAATTTTTATGAATTAATAGGTGGTCATGCGATTGAATTTAAGTCCGTCAAAACCGAGTTTCATAATTTAAGCCGATCGATTCGTCAAAGTGTAGTGAAACATGCGGCTCAACAGGGATGGGGAAAACGCCGCAATCGGAAGACAGAAGCAATTGCGGTTGCCCCAGTTCAAACAACCGATCAACCAGAGCAGGGCAGTTTGTTTTGAATCATGAGAGCTACTGGAAATAGTTGGTGCTATCGCCCCTTCAGGATAGTCCTCCATCCATTTCCAGTCATGCCCGTCTCCAAAACTTACCCTAATTTGAAGGATGTTACGTATCGTCTGATTACATCGACCAAAGAACTTGAAATTGCACTGCGATCGCTTGAACAGTCTCCCATTCTTGGATTGGACTGCGAGACAACTGGGTTAGATCCTCACATTCACACGATCCGGCTGATTCAGATTGCAGCCTCCAATCAACCTGTAATGTTGATTGATTTACCTCAAATCATGCACTACGATCGCTATCTGCTTCAACAATTCCTCTCTAAACCTGCTCTCAAAATTACTCATAATGGCAAATTCGACTGGCAGTTTCTTACAAAGGCAGGACTCCAACCCAGTGCTCCTTTCTTCGACACACAACTTGCCTATCGAGTGCTGACGGCAGGATTAAAAACGAGTCTCTCATTGCAAACCCTGGCTCAAAAACTCCTGAATATAGAACTGGATAAAACTCAACAGGTGAGCGACTGGAGCAAGCCCCTGACCTCAAAGCAGTTACAGTATGCAGCGTTGGATGCAGCAATTTTATTGGAGCTGTACCCGATCCTGGTCAAGAAGTTGGAGCGATCGCACCTGCTCAAAATTGCCAACTGGAATTTCGCTGTATGCCTGCGGTGGCTCAGATAGAGCTGAATGGGATGTTGCTGGATCTCTCCCGCTGGAAAAGGTTGGGGGCAAAGCTAGAGAGCGATCGGGATGTGGCACTTCATCAGCTCAGCCAACTCCGGATCGCTGGCAATGCTCAGATGTCCTTGCTGCCGGAGATGACGGATACGATTAACCCAAACTCTCCCCAACAGGTGCTTGCAGCACTTCAGGCATTTGGAATTCCAGTAAACTCGACCAATCAAAAGGAGCTGGTTCCCCTGGCGAAACAACATCCTGTGATCCGAGCGTTGTTGGACTACCGCCACCTCTCCAAAATTACTGCTACTTTTGCCGATAGTTTGCCCAAGCACATCCATCCCGTAACAGCCAGGATTCACCCGACCTACTATCAGCTTGGAGCCAGATCTGGTCGGTTCTCTTGCCGTAATCCGCCTCTGCAAACCATTCCTCGCGATGCCGCAGCCCGAACCTGTTTTGTAGCTGCACCAGGCTACAGGATCGTGCGAGCAGATTATTCCCAGATTGAACTGAGGATTGTTGCCCGCTTGAGTGGCGATGCCCAAATGCAACGAGCCTATCGCAGGGGTGAGGATCTGCATCGGCTAACAGCAGCCCTCGTCACTGGCAAAGCGATCGACGCGGTGAGTGAGGAAGATCGACGGCTTGCCAAAGCCATTAACTTCGGGCTGATCTACGGTATGGGTGCTGCCAAGCTTCAGAGCTATGCTGAGATGAAGTATGGAGTTACTTTGTCGTTGGAGGAGGCAAAGGCATTCCGGAAACGGTTCTTTGAAGTCTACACCGGAGTAGCAGAGTGGCATGAGACGATCAAACGTAGTTACATCCGGGGAACAAAGCAGAGCCGTACCCTGGCAGGACGGCGACGCAGGTGGGCGGGTAAACCCAGGCTGGCGGAGTTGCTGAACCATCCAGTCCAGGGATTGAATGCTGACATCACGAAATTGGCGTTAGTGAAACTCAACAAAGTGCTGGCAGAGACAGGAGCGAAGCTGATTTGCACAGTTCATGATGAAATTCTGCTGGAGTGTCTTGTTGCCGAAGCGAAGCACATCAGTTATCTCTTACATTGCTGCATGGTTGCAGCAGCTCGGAAGTTTTGCATCCGATCCCAGTGGTCGTGGACATCAAAGTTTCAGCTAGTTGGGGTGGCGACGAGGCTTAGGGAATAGTTTTGCCTTTATGACGAGCCAAATTTTCCCTAAACAAAAGCAGTACGGGTGAATCTGGACTTAGGGAATGAAAACAAGCTAAAGATCTCTAAGTATTCCCTAAGCAGATTTTGTGAGATCAGGGGTGGGAGATGCCAAAGCGGAGCAAAGCAGCACGACTGATTCAGGAACTCCAGGATTGGAGCGATGAAGAATTAGGGGATCTGGATGAAATGATTCAGGGGCTATTGGAGTCACGCCGGGAGGAGGCAGAGGAGAAAACCCAGGAGACTCGTGAGGATGGCACACCGCTGGGGAAGCACGGGGGACGCGGACATATTGAGCTGAAGATGATTCCAGATGCCAAGACAGGAAAGACTTATGGACCTTACCGCTATCTGCGCTATTGGGGGGTGACGAAGAAGGGGACGATGGGACTGAAGAGTGTGTATTTAGGGAAAGACAGCCACCTCTCATAAAATTTTTGGATAGATGGGCCTTGATTTGGTTTCTTCTATTGACTTTTCAGTTCTTATGTACTACATTCTCCATCTAATCTTCTGCAATGCCATTTTGTATGATTGCGACTTCTAGTCCTTCCCGCTCTGATGCAACACCTGCTTATCGGGGCTATCGGTTGCAAGCACTGTACACGCTTTCGCGCATTCTTGAGCCACATACGACCTCAAACTTAGTTTTTCAGCCTGAAGGCGCAGAAGATTTGGCGGTTTTTGATGAGACAAATCGTTTAATTGAAATTGTTCAAGTCAAGGCTTACAGCAAAAATCTGACCCTTTCCTCGCTTTCTCCCCAAAAATCGATTCTTTTTCTATCGAGTCAACGATCTACTCCGAAGCGTGCCCACCCTAAATATTACGATCGCTTGCTTTGGTGAGATCGGACGAGATTTGCTTCAAGCCTCCCAGAGCGATGGACAAACTGCTCAGAAATTGAGTAGTAAATATGGCTTTCTATCGGAATCAGAAGCAAGGAATTTACTGTCCCAGTTGAAGCCTGTTTCTGTGAGAGAAGTAGATTTACAACAAGATGTATTTGCAGCGCTTGAGCAGTTGTGTACTGGAGTTGATCCAGAACCAGCTTTTGAGATGCTTAATTACTGGCTTTATACCTGTGCTGAAAATAAACAGAAGATCGCGCAACAGGATGTGATTGACCGAGTGAACGCGATCGGGCAGTTCTTTGCTGAACGTGCTGCCTACCATCGAGAATGGTTCACCTCGATCGTCCCCATTGAGGACAATACAGCCGAAACCCGAAACGACACTGTATTATCTCAGGAGTTTTACCGAGGCATTTCAGCCCGATATGACCACATCCTTGCAAACGTCGATAAACCACGTTTGGGTAAACTTAACGATATTGCCCAGAAATTTCAAGAGAAACCCGTTGTCATTGTTCATGGGGCTTCTGGTCAAGGAAAAACGGCTCTCGCTTATCGGTATCTGCACGAGTTTTTCCCAAATCACTGGCGGTTTCAAGTACAACTCGTTGAGAGCCGTCAACATGCCCTCAGTATTGCAACAGCATTAGCTGGACAAGCCAACGCCCTGGGGATCGCAATCGCCGTTTATGTAGATGTTTCGCCAAATGATGCCGGTTGGGTTGAACTGGTCAAGCAGCTATCGCTAATCAAAAACATCCAGGTTTTAGTAACAATTCGGGAAGAGGATTTTCGCTGTGCAAGCATTTCTGGGGTGGAATTGCAGTTTTCTGAAATTCAACTTCAGCTTGAACAAGCGGAAGCGCAAGAAATCTATCAATTCTTAGCTGAAACCGAAATTCCATCACGATTTTTAAATTTTGAGGATGCTTGGAATCGATTCGGATCTGTACCTCTGATGGAATTCGTTTATCTGATCACTCAAGGTGATTCTCTTCGGGAAAGGCTATTGCAGCAGGTGAGACGCATTCAGGATGAGATCCGAGCAGGACAACGCTCAAGCACAGAATTAGATCTCCTCCGGTTAGTTTCTGTTGCGGCTGCGTTTGAAGCACGACTCAAAGTAAGGGACTTGGTGCGCTTTTTAGGATTAGCTGTTCCGCAACGTGCTTTTGAATTACTGGAAAAGGAATATTTGCTCAGAAGAATAGAGACTGGTTTTCTGGTTGAAGGACTGCACCCAATTCGTTCATCTATGCTGGCAGACATCTTGACTGACCCTGCGCTCTTCCCGTGGGCCGAAAGTGCAAGCGCTTGTTTGCCTTTAATGAATGATGCTGATGTTGGTGGTTTCTTACTTTATGCCTTCTCACGTCATTCTGCTGACCAGGAAACCCTACGTCAAGCCTTAACCTCGTTTCAACCTGACACTTGGGTTGCACTCTTAGGTGTAACAAAAGCATTGATTTGGTTGGGTATCAAAAAATATGTTGAAACGAACCGACCTTTGATCGAGGAGGTTTACCGTTTTGTCAATCACGGCTGGACATTTATGCTTAACTTTGACCTCGCTGATGCAACACCCAACTCGGCAGAATCCTTTCTCTCGACAATAGAGCCATTGCTAGAAGAAGATCGGCGGCAGCAGATCGAAGAATTTAGAAACCGTCAAACGGATAAACGTCAGATATTTGTTCCGGTTGTAAGCTGGCTTTCTCAAGTGCGGCTAACTCCGCGACCGCCTCTGCTAGAAATCGATTGGTCAAGCATGGCAGAAACCTTATTTTGGGTTGGACGTCTAGAAATTGATCGTCCGGTTGCGGCATGGCTTGCGCCGCTCAATCTTGATCAGGCGGTTGAAACTTTACCCATTGAAACCTTGGCAGATATTGCCTTAGGACTATTCTATGGATATCCAACAGAATATCAATCTTGGTTAGATAGAAACCAAACACAACTCATCACTCGATTTCGACAAGCGACTCAAACGATCGCATGGGAAGACGATGGGCAAACGATACGATCGCATTTTGCGATTAAACTTTATCAACCTGATGTCAGCCCATCTGAAGCCGAAACGAAAAGCAAACTAGATCCACGTCATCTAGTGAATGAGGCAATGGAGCGATTGGGCTTGTTTAGACGGCTATTTCCAAATCGGCAGCGCTACGCCTGTAGAGGATATGGGCATCGGATTGGTGCTTATGTGGAATTACATGACGAAACCGAGAAGAACATTCCAATTGAGAATTTTCCACTCCCGTGGCTAGTTTCGGTTAATTCAACGTTCAAGTCCATTGCCGAGCAGGATTTTAGACCAAATACTTGGGAGGAATATGCTCAACAGGTTTTGAGTTTGAGACAAGCGATGATTCTATCGCTGCAGCAGCTTCAATCTGCGTTGCAGCAATTCTTTAGAAAGCATGAAACCACTCAAATTCCAGGAAATTTGATTCCATCAAATCAGTGGACTCATTGCAAGCAACTGTTAATGGATGCGCCTTCCCTACCTCGCTGTGCATTCGATGAGCGGGGTTTTGTGACTGATCACATTGATCGATCTTCTAGCTCAGAAGCGTATCAACTTTTTGCTCAACAAAACCTGGCCCTTGAGAAATATGATGCCTATAGTAAAGCATTTCATGGATATACTCAGACTCTTTTCAACTACTTCAATCAATCCGAATCCGTCTTGATTGTGAATCCATATTTGCGCGATCGCACAAACACTAGAGCCAGAGAAGTCGCGGATCAATCAAACATCTACAACAATGCTCGCCTGTCAGTGCTGTATTTAGGGGATGCTTTAAAGGCGTTGCCAAAGTTGCAACAGGAATACCGGAAACTGCTATCTCATTTCGTGTCGAGCAATCAACTGAGTGCTTTAGAAACTCAAGAACAGCGAACTTTGCAGGAGATCTGGTATTTATGGTATTTTTTCGCATTCCACCCTAATCGGCAATTTCAGAATGCTTCTCAAGAGTGTGCAAAGCTCTTTAACAATAAAGTCCGGGAAGTTAGAAATAGCATCAGAAGGCAAATTCAAGCAATCTCATTCGAGTCATTACAGGTCAGTCTGCTTGCAGAGAATCCGTTGTGGGAAGGAGATACCGTTCTTTGGCTTGCCATAGATGGTGAAGATACGGCTGAAGTTTTCAACTTTGCTGAAAACGTAGTTGCTACTATTCGAAGTGCAATTGAGCAAGTTGAGAATAACGAACTACGTCATTATGCTATTACCTTCAGTTGGGCTTATATCGCCATCGTGCCTCGTGTGAGAGGTCGTTCTTTGAATGGCACAGCTTGGAGATTTAGTTCAATTCTTTTTTCAGTCGGATCAAGCTCATCTCAGCTTGAATGGTGGAGTTTTGTCCCGGTTCTAATTCCTCCAGTTACCTGTGCTGAACTTTCACTGCTCACTTGGTCATCTTCACGTTTAAAGACAGCTAATAAACTGCTGGCATTAGTTTCGGAACTTGCACTCCTCTTTGCACACATGAAAGATTTTGAGAGGCTGCCAGAACTTGATGAGTTAGGGCATCAGCAAATTCAACCTTACATCCAGCAGTTAACTATCCCAACCAGTCAAATTCTTGAGACAGTTTTAGAAACCGAAGCAACAATGGCAAATACCTTCAACGAACTTTCACAATCGCAGCAAATCAATCGCCCTGCTCTGATTACCTCAATGGCGCATTTAGTTGAACTGCACAGGCTGATTTTGCCAACGACAGATGCTCAACCGGAAGGAAGAATTGAAGCCCGACTGGATTTAACAGAAGTTGCTGAATGGGCAGATCGGCTACAGGAAGTTCAATTTCGCTGTTTCTTACTTTATTCATCCTGGGTTACTGATGTTTTAGCGATCGATCTTGATGTTTTACCGCCGTAATAAATTCTCTTAGCTACACTACTTCAGCTTCGTTGCGATTGGGCTGTTTAGTCAGCAATAGAAGTTGTTCTCGTCTGATCGAGATCAGTTAGAGGAAATCATAAGGAACACCAATAGGATTATAGTCTGTCACCGAAACTTAAGACTGTAACGACTGTTGTCATTCAAGTGAATACGCAAGACTCATAGAATTTATGTGATTGCTAAACCTAGCGGGATAAAATAAGAGAGCCTGCGGAGTGGAATAATCACCTAATTAACATAGTTCCCTTTTACTGAAATAACTCTCGACAAACGTAAGCAAACCTAGATCGATCGCCTCCACTGGCAGGTCTCGCATAAGTTGCCAAATTCCGAATTGCCTGCATCTGTTCTGACTCCCGCTCCATCGCTGGGGTAAACTGCTGCCGTTGCTCCAACAAATCCTCCAGTTCAATCTGCCCTGGGTTGCCCTTGTAAAACGCCTCCTCTGCACAACGCCGCACTGCATTCCCAATCTCAGCAGGGGTACAAATTCGGTACTCCGTCAAAAGCCTACGCCATTGGTCTTCTGTCCAGGGCGATTGACTGTCCTCTCGAAATGCTGGGAAGTACTTTGCCAGATGTAAATTGAACACCTCATACCTGGCTCCCTCATGGGGCAGATCGATAAAGAAAATGTCATCAAACCGACGTACCAGTTCGGGCGGTAGCATTCCTAGACGATTGACGGTCGCGATCGTGTAGATCGGTTCCTGGTGTTCCTGCATCCAGGTCAGCAAAGCCGCCGACAGACGACGGGCTATCCCACCATCAGCATTTGAATCCCAGCCAGCAAAACCCTTGTCAAAGTCATCCCAGTAAAGGACACAAGGAGCCAGAGACGTGACCACCGCAATGAACTCCTTCAAAGCGCGATCGGGGTTTGGGTTACTCAAGAGAATGCCCCAATTTGCCGCCAGCAAAGGCAACCCCATCTTCTTAGCCGCCAGTTTGGCAGAGAGACTTTTGCCCGTACCGGGTGGTCCCCACAGCACCATACCAGTGGGTAAGCTCAGCCCATATTGTTGAGCTTCGGGTCGAAGCAGAGAAGCGATCGCTTCCAACCGCCGCTCTAACAAATCCAATCCGGCAGCAGTGGGTACATCTGGTTCTGCAATGTACTCCAATCCCCGCCCCCGCAGTTTGTTAGTTTTGTGTTCTAGAATCAGTTGCACTAACTGCTCAGGGCTATCTACAAATGCCAACAGCGTGTTCAGCACCATTTCAATCTCACCCATTGGCAACCCCTGACAAGCTGTGATCAGTTTTTGTATGGCTTCCGGGTCATCTTTGCCCAGCCAGGGATGCTGGCTACAGAACTGAGTCACGATCGCTTCTACCTGCTGGAGATCGGGCAATCCATGAGACAGCACCGGAATAAACGGCTGAAGCTCCAGTGGTAATTGAACATAGGTTTCTAGCAAAACCCAATAATGAGGCACTGAGTTCCATAGCGCCTGATGGTAAGCATTTAAGAGTTGGTAGCAACGTTGCTGACTCATCTCTGCAACTGTGCTATCCAAAACTCCTTCGAGAAGGTAGATACCAGGTTTTGGCTGCTCTAACAAGAATTGAAGAATGTCTTGCTTGATCGTTTGCGTTGTGGGTTGCAGAATAATTTTTTCTTGTGGTGCTACCAACTGCTGAAGCGTTGAGTAACCAGGGTTCCAGACATACACTGGCAGCGATCGCGCCTCACTCCATTGATAAAACTGGCTCAACACTGCCATTCGATCCGGAGTCTGATATTCCAGCGCCACGATCGGAGCGTTCTGCTCGATCAGTTTTATCCAATCCTGCAACGGTTGCATGAGCCAAAGCTGTAAGGGTTCTCACCGTTTCTAGCGAACTGGCTTCATTCAGTCCTCAACCAAGTGGACACTTCTGAAATGACTGATCATACTTCCAATGGAGGGAAATGCCGCTAATGCGGCGAGGGAGGGAAATCCTCAAATTTGGGAGTTTATGAAATGACGACGACTACAAAACCTCGCACCCCCAACGGCACTCGCAACGGTGCTACCTCCAAAACGGCTAAACCTAACGGTACAACCTCAGCCACCAAAGCCAAAGCACCAACGGTTGATGGACCGCCGGAAACTAACGCATCAGCACTGCTCAAAGAATTGCGGAACTTGGTATTCAAGGAGTACGGCGTGAAGCTACAACTCCGGGATGCTCGTGTCTCTACCAAAATTGGGCATGCGACTCGCGAAAAGCTTGGGCTTGACATTGCCGCTCAGGTGAAGAAGAAGGGTGGTAACAAAAAGTTCGATTGGCAGCGATGGAATACGAAGGTGTTCCCGCGACTATTCGGACAACCCGATGCGCTGAAGTACTCGCCAGAAGTTGTGGCGATCCTTATGAGCCTGCTGTATGACACCATTCGTACTGATCCAGAGCAAGCTGTTGCAGACTTGGTGGAATTTAACCGGGCATCCCTGGAACGTCGAAACTCTTTCCAGGCAGAACAGGATGATGAACTGGACGATGAACTGGATGACGATATCGATGATGACTTGAGTGATGAACTGGACGATGAAACCAGTGATGAACTGGACGATGATTTAGATGACGAGTTAGACGAGGATCTAGACGAAGAAGAGGACGAATAACGCATTCAGCTTCGTTCACTGCCTGATTGTTTGCCCTGCATTAGTTCGGCTGATGCAGGGTTCTTTTTCCCGCCCACCTCCCTCGCACGCTGAAACTAAAGGCAGTAACAACTGCGAAAGGAATGAAAGCTCGGACTGCACGAAGCAGGCATCTGTCGATGCGATCGCTGTGAGAAATCCAACTCATTCATAAAGGAGCAATTCTCATGGTTACTGCAACTGCAACACGCAAAGCTACAAAAACACTGTACGCCAGGCACCGAAGCACACTCCTGCTTTGCAACGGGTAATTCCCTATCAGGAGAAAGTTCGACTGATGGTGATTGAAGTGCTACGGGAAGAGTCTGGACGAGAGCTGGCAGCATCCGCTCGTTTCACCGGACAGGAGTTCGATTGGGAACAGCACAATGCCCAGTTTCGTAAGGACTACGCCGAAACGTTACTCCGGGATCTGTTGACCTATGCTCGCAAACTCTACGGATTGCAAAATCTCGATGAAGTGCGCGATCGCCGTGCAGCTCACAAAGCAACTCGCACGGGGCGCTTGAATGCGCTAAACGGGTTGAGTACAACGGATGACCTGGATACGGATGAGGAATTTGAAGTTGACATGGAAGAAGACATCAACCTGGATGACTAATTTCTGACCAGCTTCACCGGCTCAGCATTCAACCCCGGCGATGAGTCGGGGTTTTTCATTGCCGCCCACCCACCCATGTAGAATGAGGTTTAATTATTGTCCAAGCGATCTTGGACGATTGACGGCTGACACCGCGAGGTGCATACCTTTATTCTCAAGCCACTAAACTACCCCTCCTACGGTATAGTAAAAGCTGCCTCAGTTCATCTGTACCTTTTATGAGCATCGACCTGAGATCGGGCGACTACGACAAATTTCTGCATGGGTTGAAAGAGCGAATTCGCAATGCCCAAACTCAGGCAGCTTTAGCCGTCAACCGAGAACTGGTGATGCTCTATTGGCAGATCGGGCGGGAAAATTTTAACGCGTCAGCAAGAGCAAGGCTGGGCGCGAAAGTCATCAGTAAGCTGGCAAAAGATCTGCAAAGTGCCTTCCCTGAAATGAAAGGCTTTTCTCGCACTAATTTGCTCTACATGCGTGCCTTTGCGGAAGCCTACCCTGATGAACAACTTGTCCAGCAGGTTGCTGGACAAATTCCCTGGTTTCATAACTGTATGTTGTTGGACAAGGTGAAAGACCCAGAGGAACGGTTATGGTATATCCAGCAGACGATTCAACAGGGCTGGAGCCGTAGCATCCTGACCCAGCGCGTTGAAAGTGGGCTATATCGACGGCAAGGAGCAGGAGTGCTGACGAACTTCACTCAAATGCTCCCTCAGCCACAATCAGATTTAGCGCAGCAAATTTTGCGCGATCCTTATAATTTCGACTTCCTGAATCTAGGGCATGAAGCGCAGGAACGAGAACTCGAAACGGCTTTGATTCAGCACATCCGAGAGTTTTTACTGGAGATGGGAGTTGGCTTTGCGTTTGTTGGTAGTCAATATCCAATTCAAGTGAGTGGAAAGGAATACAGACTTGATTTATTGTTTTATCATTTCCGTTTGCATTGTTTTGTCGTAGTCGATCTTAAGACTGTTGAATTTGAACCAGAATTTTCAGGCAAGATGAATTTCTATGTGTCGGCAGTGGATGATTTATTACGAAGCCCGATCGATAACCCAACTATTGGCATTGTGCTGTGTAAAACTCAGGATCACACAGTGGTCGAGTATGCACTTCGAGATGTCAATAAGCCCATTGGGATTTCAACCTATCAACTCAAGAATGCTTTGCCCGAATCACTAAAAGGTAATTTGCCCACCATTGCAGAGTTAGAGACTCAGTTGAATATTCTATCGGTTGAAATTGAAGAAGGACGAGACGTAGAAGAGCAATCGGATTGAGGTTTCACAGTTATCAATTATCCAGCAGCTTGCTGGACAATTCAGTGAAAATTCCTGGGACAAAGCAATCAGCTTGCAGGGGCGGGTTCGCAGCCAACACCACCGAAGGTTGGAACACTTGAATTTGAAAGCTTTCCAGTGACTAATTCATGAACTTGCTGAAAAACAAAGCAATATGTCCATCCAAATCTCTCACTTACCCAATGGTTAGGAGATAGGACTTTGAATGGACATGTAAATTGCTTAGAAAGACTAGTTCAGCCTATTAGCTTTATGAACTAGTGCTCTAATGCAAACTAAATACCTGTGTCGCCTTCAATTAAAAACATTGCTTATTCTCCTTAGTAGTTTGAGGTTTTTTGTGAGAATGCACCAGCTTTTGATAGAGAAGACGCACCGATTTGTGTTTTTCTATGTATATGCTTATTCAAAGCATCTACGATCAAACCGGGAAAAACTTACACCTTTTTACAAAGCATTAAAATAGTTCAAAAGTACTACTCTCAGAAGTAAATTACCACCTGCAAAAATGTATCAGATTTGCTTTCCATCTCCATTTTGCCACCGTTCATATAGCTCTGTTATTGATTGAAACACCTTCTCACTATTGGCAATTTCACGTCTGCGCTTTATCCAGGGATAAAACTTCTCTACATGAGTCAAAACTATACCTCTGAAGAAACCACGTAATGTATTCTCATCAACAAGTTTACTGTTGATTGCAAGTGCCATTTCCTCAAAAAAGTTTAGGATGTCGGTCACTTCTGATTTCAAATTGTTGTCCTGATCTATTAGACCTCTTCAGAAATAAGAAAAATGGGCAGGTTGAACTACCAAAGCTCGGATTTTAGCCATACTGCACCCGTAGACGTACTAAACCACAAACACAACTGATGACGACCTCATACATTTGAGATCGC
>JAAUTN010000236.1 GCA_012031415.1 Leptolyngbyaceae cyanobacterium SM1_4_3
ACCCCTCCCCACGTCCCTAGCTCCCTTCCCTCCTACGGTGCATCTTCCCACTCTGGCGACAGGCTGCGGAAGTTAAATTGTTCTGCGGCAGGATGACAGCTAATGCAGGTTCCTAGACGAACTGATTGAGGCAATTCGACTCTGGGGTGGAGAGCTTTGAAGTAGCGGGAGTTTTCAATGCGGAAGGGAATTTGTTCTCCTTCGGCTTCGGGACGGGAGTATTGTCGCAGGTAGTCCCACACGAGTAGACGAGGCGGATCGACGAGTAGCGGTAACTGAACTCCGTAATGCTCTGGGTCTTGCAGGATTTGTCGCCAGGTTTCGGTGGGCATGATTCCGGGTGGCACACCAATGTGGCAGGTGGCACAGTTCTCCAGGTAAAGCTCTTGCCCCAGTTCATAGCGTGGAGCTATGGCATCAACGGTGCCTGGGGTAGATTCTGTAGCTTGTGCCAGTCCCCAGCCTAAAATCAGGCTCCATAGCAAAAGCATTAAGAAGAGGATCACAGGCGATCGCCCCCGCTTTGTTGGGCGTGGCTTAACCACTGTCTGAGGATGGGTTTGACGTAGCAGTTTCAAAGACTTCACCATACCTGACTCACTCGCAACCTAGATTTTGTCATGAATTCCATACGTAGGTAATCCCCCATCCATACCTGATTGGAAAAATTGGGATTATCCTGGGTTCTTGGGACTTATTAAAACTAAACAGTCCGCCTACCTATATCTATGTTTCTCTACCAGACGATCAACGTCAGCATGAATGTTGCTCGTCTAGATTAGACACTAAAACAAGGGGATTGACGCGATGGACTGCCGCCACATTCAATTTTGTGTTCATGAAGGTGCAATGCAGGGAAGCTGCCCTGCCGAAATTGACCTGAATCAACTCCGAGCATTGTTTGAAGCTGCGGCTTTCTGGGCACGCGATCGCGTTTAGAAGACTGGGAATTGGCGATCGCCAACAGCAAACCCGTTGTGACTGTCTGGGATAATGGCAAACTAATTGGTTTTGCCCGCGCTACCTCAGACGGAATTTATCGAGCGACAATTTGGGATGTGGTCGTTCATCCAGACTATCAGGGCGCGGGGCTGGGACGTAAACTAGTTGAAACCGTACTGATGCACCCCCATGTTAATCGGGTTGAGCGAGTTTACCTGATGACCACCCATCAGCAAAAATTCTACGAACGCATTGGCTTCGAGGAAAATAAGACCACAACAATGGTGCTGCACAACCAGCCTGTTTCTCAAAAGAGCCTGCCCTGCACCGCAGAAGTCGCTCAGTCGTAAAGATTATGGATTAATTTTTTTGGAGTGCCGCATCCACACGGCACTCCAAAAAATAGCGTTATAAGATGAAATTATCACTTATGGAGGTCGCCGCAATGACGTTTACTGCGACTCAAATTTCATTTGAAGACTATTTAACACACGATGACGATACAGATAACCGTTACGAATTGGTAGACGGGCAGCTAGTTCTAATGAATCCACCGAAGGGTTTACATCTTTTAATTGCAGATTTGTTGGATATGCACTTTAAAGCAGAAATTCAACGATCAAAACAACCCTGGCGATCGCTCAGAGAAGCAGGAGTCAGAACGGGGGCAAACAAGTCCCGGTTGACTGACCTGTGCATTGTAACAACTGAACAAATCAGGGAAGTAATCAACCAATCGGCAGTCTTTCAGTCACCGCCGCTGTTGATTGTGGAGATTGTCAGCCCTGACTCAATTAAACGCGACTATCGCTACAAGCGCTCTGAGTATGCCGCGCTGGAAGTGCCAGAATACTGGATCGTTGATCCGCTGGAGGCAAAAGTAACGGTTTTGCTACTGGAGGAGGGTCTGTATGAAGAGGTGATTTATACCGGAGATCAGCGGCTTGAATCGCCTACTTTTCCTGAGCAAATGTTGACCGTTGAGCAGATTTTTGCAGCAGGTGAACTGGGCTAAGCTGCGGGCGGACGGGTGACTCTCAGGATGACCAGACTGAGAATGAATAGCCAGATGAAAACGATGATGTAGGCAGTGAGTAGCCTATTTCGGACTTGCTGCTCGATTTGGCGAACATAGTCTGCGCGAAAGTCAACTCTCAACCCACCAACCACCTGTCCAGCAGAGTTCTGGATTGGGCCGCAGATGGAGAGCCAGCTACCAAATTCGTCGGTGTAGGTTGTACGGGTGATAGTTGGCTCGATTAGCCCTGCGGCTAGCCAGTACTGGGAAATAGGATCGACGATATAGGGCTGACGAAATCGGGTAGCGCTAATAGGCTGAGCTTCGGTGTCTCGTAATGAATCACCAATCCAAATAATTTCTCTAGGGTTGCCAGTCGGAGCGTAGGTGCGCGAGAAGGCATTGGGTAGGGCAATATTTACCTTCACTAGCCAATCCTGGTGGTTCTGATAAAACTCTTGGCTAGCTGGGGTAGGAGGTTCATAGGCGATCGCCTCAAACTCATCTCCACTAATCCCCGCTAACCCTACATTCAGCGCATCCTGCAATTGTCGATCAACCCATCGTCTAGCCCAGTTTGAAGCGGAACCGTACAGCCAGAAACAGCCTCCTGTGACCAATAACATATTGACCAGAACCGTAGCCAGCACAACGACCCACTTTGCTTTTTGTCGCGCTTTGAGAATTTGCGTTTCTGCTTCGCGGCTGCGGTCAATGTATTGAGTTTGTAGGGGAGTTGGTTTTGGGTCTTTGTTTAGCCCCTGCACTAGCCATTGTTCTGCCTCTTGCAGGTCATGACCACGCAACAGGTAGCTACCGTTTTGAGCTTTAGCGTGCCAGTCTTTGGCCCGCATTAACAGTCGGGTGTGGGCGCGAAGGTGATCCAGGTCTATATCCATTGCCTGGATCAGTTCTTGTAAGGCGTGGTTAAAGTCGTCCGTTTCGCGGAAAAAGAGCCAGTTGTGGCTGGCGATCGCCGGGTGCATCTGCTGTGGGTCAAACCCCTCTCGCCAGACAATCGGCAAAAATCGCTTATTGCATTCCGCTGCATAACTCACTTCCTCTCGGCAAACGGCCGAAGCAACGGAATCTGGACTGATTACAAAAACAAAAGTATTGGCTGATTCAATACCCCGCTGAATTGCCTTCCACCACTCTTCACCTTTATAGATATCTTCCCAATCGACCCAGGGGTCACGATTCAGGTTCTTGAGCGCTGCATCCAGTGTTTCTACAAATGCCTTATCTCGACGGGAATAAGAAATAAAAACATCATTTTGAGCAACAACTTCACGAAAGTTAGCTGGTGCAGCAGAGATCGGAGATTTGCTGACAGTCATGATGGATGCCTCTCAAATGATGCTAGCAGCCAGGACTTAACCCTTTATGTATGCAACGCACGAATCGAAAGGGCGATCGCCCTACAAATGAACTTTCAACCAGGTTTCCAGGTCAGCCAAGTCGTTAAAATCTAATAACGCTTCCCCCAATGCCTCAAGCTGCTCCAGCGTAAGAGACTGAATTTGTGTCACCACTGTTGGAGAAAGGGCACCCACTCGACGGGTCAATAGTTTTAGGATTAGCGATCGCCCCTCTTCCTGTCTGCCTTCCTGTCTGCCCTCTTGTCTGCCTTCCTGTCTGCCCTCTTGTCTGCCCTCTTGTCTGCCTCTTTGTTCGCCTATCCGCTCCCCTTCTTTCAAAATCTGCTGATACCAGGGTGACTCTTGCAGCACTGCCATATCCCACCTCATGATTTGCCTGACGACTTCACTACCCAACACAAAGCTAGCAAAAAATGCTAGCAGCGATTCCAACTCGACTAATTGCTCATCTTGACGAAGTAAGGTTAACGCCTGCTGTACTGTGGAAACTTCTCCCCCTTGCTTTAACACGGGCACAAAGGGCAACAAGGTGTTTAAAGATTGCTCAAACACTACCGCTGCCTCCACTTCCCAAAGGTTAATCACTCGATAGTCCTGGTAAGCTCGAATGCCCAAAAAGTGGGACTCAAAGCGATTGGCGATCGCCACAGTTGCAGACGGAGGCAAAATATTGACCAAAACCGGATAGACTGGCAGGGCATACTTTTCTTCGGCAAGGGCGGCATAGGCTCGCATTCGGGATGGCAGATTGGAGCTATAGCGCAACTGCAACTCATTGAGTACCAGAAATTGACCGTGCATTGGGCTATTCACTTTCACTAACACATCATTCTCTCGGCTGACCCACTGAAACTCTGAGCCTAAAATTTCTTGAGCCACAACATCGGGCTGCTGCGTCACCCATTGCACCCAGGTGGTTGGAGCTAACCCAATGAGCCGCTTGCCGCCAATGTCTGCTTTTTTGACCACAATCCTCAACCTCGTCAACCTCACTGTACCTCGCAACCTCGTTCTACCTCGCTCCTCGTTCCCAGGTTCTACCTGGGGATGGCTATTTCGAGGCTCTGCCTCGTGATTATGTCAGAGCCTTGCAAACGGGATCAAGGCGAAGCTTCGCCACGAGAGGAATGCTCTTACTAAACAAGTTATGCGGCGCTAAACTACGGTCTTTGGTTCAGGCTCGAAAGCCATAGTCGAAGACGAGTAAAATGGCTGACAGTACGGAGTCGAGGACAGATATCTATTCGAGTATGGCTTTATGGGAATATGTGGCAGGAATGCCATCTGAAAATCTTAGAAGTTGGGCTTGCTTGTATAGCGACTACCGCGAAGATGCGGGTCGCCCTGTGTGTCGGCTTGAGGTTCCTAGAGATCGCGTTATTGTTATTTTAGGATTTGGCGATCGCTTGCAGATTAATCCTGTGGGTTCCACAGCATCTATTCAATCGCAAGCCTTTGTAGTTGGATTAGGTGACAAGCCTTTGCTTGTTAAACATGAGGGAGTTCAACGCTGTATTGAGATCGAACTTCTTCCTTGGGCTGCAAACAAGCTTTTCTGTGGTGCATCTGCTGAGTTGACGCAAGGAATTGTTGACTTAAAAGACCTCTGGACGAACGATGCAAATTTGCTCGTTGAACAACTTAGCGAGGGTTCTTCTTGGCAGCAGCGCTTTGCCTTAGTGGAGCGATTTCTTTCAGAGAAATTTGCCAGGTCAAATCAAACCAGTCGATCAGAAATTCAGTGGGCTTGGGAACAGCTTGAGAATTGTGGTGGGTGCATTCCAATTCGACAGCTTGCTAGGGAACTAGGTTGGAGCGATCGCCATTTTGCAACCTGTTTTCGAGAACAAATTGGGATTACACCAAAAGCCGCTGCTCGTCGGATTCGATTTACTCGTGCTCATCGACTTCTGACCAATTCAGAGAACTACGCGCTGAGTGAAATCGCAACAACGTGCGGTTACAGCGACCAAAGCCACTTTACACGAGAATTTCATTGGTTTGCTGGATGTTCTCCAACAGTGTACCAATTAGCACATTTTCCTGACCTTCTTGGCACTCCTGGCAACATTATCAATGCATAGGCGAGGTCAATTTTATTCAAGACATCATGCTCTAATCCAATGTATCGTGGCGTTTTATCCATTGGAATCAGGAGACGTAAGATGGCTAGTGAAGTGTCTTATCTTGAAATTGGTGCGAAAGATGCAGCGATTTCTCGTGCTTTTTTGAGCAACTGTTTGGGTGGAGCTTTCATCCGATGGGTAGTGATGGTGAAGGTTGGTTCCAAACGCCATCGATTAAAGTCGGATTACATGGCAATGATTTAGAACCCCAGTTTTTTATCTTCTTTGATGTTCCTGATCTCGTGGCAGCAGTCGCACGGGTAAAGGAGTTGGGAGGTGAAACAGATGAACCGGGTCCTGATGAACCTGGCTTTGGAAGGTTTTGTACTTGCCGTGATCCTCAAGGTGTTCGCTTTGGGTTACATCAGTTACCTGAAAGTTGATAGACAGTGTAATTGATACAAAGGTAATTGCTGCACCACCTAACAATCCTGTTGAGCATCGATGGTATAAGTTGGTTGGTGAGTTTGAAAGGTTGCTGGCGATGGGTGAATGGAGTCTTTAGGAAACGGATTCTTCTGTGGAGGCAGCAGAGGGGTGGAAGTATTCATAAATTTGTTGAGCCATGCGATCGCCAATTCCCGGCACTTCAGCAATCTGTTTGGGACTCGCTTCGCGCAGATAGTCAATTGAGCGAAAGTGGGCAAGCAACTGCTTTTGGCGATAGTGTCCCAATCCAGGAATTTCGTCGAGGCGGGAGCGTCTCATGCGATCGCTTCTTTGCTGACGGTGGAAGCTAACTGCAAATCGGTGTGCCTCATCTCGCAGGCGGCGCAAAAGCTGTACACCAGGCTGTTCTGCATCGGTAAGTAGGGGCTTCGATTCTCCGGGTAAGAAGATTTCTTCTCGCTGTTTGGCTAGACTGACCACTTTCACGTCTTCCATCAGGTTCATTTCGCGCAGCACTTCTACGACGGCTGAAAGCTGTCCTTTGCCACCGTCGATCATTACCAGGTCAGGGAAGTCAGGATTGCCAACTCGCTTCAGGTTAGGGTCTTGGGCATAGCGGCGAAACCTGCGCCCGATGACTTCTGCCATACTTGCGAAGTCGTCAGAGTGACCTGCCCTCACGGTTGGGTCTTTGATTTTGTAGTGGCGATAGTGCTGCTTGGCGGGTAAGCCATCCACAAACACCACTTGAGAAGCGACCGCATCGGAACCCTGAATGTGAGAGATGTCGTAACCTTCGATGCGGTGGGGCATATCGGGCATATCCAGCAGTTCTGCCAGGTCGAGCATGGCTTGATTGTTGCGATCGGCAAAACGTTGAGTTCGCGCCAGTTCATATCCGGCATTGCGCTCAACCATGTCGATTAGTTCGGCTTTGCTTTGACGATGGGGAACGATGATCGACACTTTGCGCCCGCGTTTGTCAGAAAGCACGTCAGCTAAAATTTCTGCGTCGGGCAGTTCGTGCTGTACCAAGATTTCTGAAGGAATTTCTACCGGGTCAACGGTTTGAAAGTGTTCCTCCAGTGCCCGTTGCAGGATGGCTCCCGGCGTACCGGACTGAGCATCGGCTACGAAGCCCAACCGACCCACTAGGCGACCCGCCCGAATTTGGAATAGCTGAATGCAGGCGTGCTGATCGTCCGCAACAAGGGCGATCGCATCTCTCGACACGGTATCATCCGACAGCGACACTTTTTGATCTGCCCCCAATGATTGCAGTCCGCGAATCTGGTCACGCAGTCGAGCCGCATATTCAAAGTTCAACTCTTCGGCGGCTTTTTCCATCTGCACGGACAGGATTTCTTCTAGCTCCTGCGTTCGCCCCTGGAAGATCATCGCCACTTTTTGCATCAGCTTGTGGTAATCTTCTGGCGAAATTAGCTTTTGACACACCCCCGGACAGCGCCCCATGTCATAGTTCAAGCAGGGACGGTCTTTGAACAGCGGTTGAGGTCGCTGCCGCAGCGGGAAAATGCGTTTCACCAGATGCAGCGTTCGCCGTAGGGAGCCTACATCCACATACGGACCGTAATAGCGATCTTGCCCCTTGCCCTTTTGCCGTCTGCGGGTGATGAAAATGCGCGGATATTCCTCTGACCAGGTAATGCAGAGGTAAGGATACTTTTTGTCATCCTTCAGCAACACATTAAAGTGAGGCTGATGCTGCTTGACCAGGTTTGCTTCTAGCGCCAGTGCTTCGGCTTCGGTGTCGGTGACGATGAATTCAATCTCGGCAATCTGCATCACCATCAGAGCAATGCGCGGATTGGCATCGTGATTATCACGAAAGTAAGAGCGAACCCGCGATCGCAGCTTCTTTGACTTGCCAATGTATAAAATGTTGTCGTTTGCATCGCGCATGAAATAGACCCCCGGCTCTGGAGGAATCTCTTTGAGGCGCGTCTCCAGACGTTCGGGGTCTTTAACGAGGGTGAGGGGCTTGGGGGAAGTGGTCACAAGCGATCGCCAACAGCAAATTCAACTCACCTCTTAGGATAGTGCAAATGCACTGAAGATATGCAGTGCTAGTTGCCGAACTTTACTCCTGGTTCTCCTGCTCAAATTCATCAAACACGGGCGACCATAACTCCGACACGGCAACTGACCAGCCTGGAAGCAAATCTGGCAAGGTCAGCGTGTCGCCATTCTGAAAAACAACCGTCTCACTACCCCTGAAAACTTTGACCGTGCAATCTTCAGGATTCACCAGAATGCCGACCTGTGTACCCTGCTGCAAGAAGTTAGCAACCTTATTTTCTAACTCCTCAACAGAATCAGTAGGAGACTTCACCTCAACCATCAAATCCGGTGCCAGTTGAGCAAAGCTGCGTGGCGCACGACGCAATCGCTCTGCTCGGACAAAAGAAACATCTGGCGCACGAGTATTTGAATCGGGCAACGTGAATCCGGCACTGGAACCCGTCACCCGACCAATCCGCTTTGGCTCAACCCAATCCGCCAGACGACGACCCAACCGAAAAGCAACCTCATCGGATTCGTAGCCTGACGGACTCATGACCAAAATTCTCCCGTCAACCAGTTCGACTCGGTAAGCATCACCCAGCTTGGTTTGCACCGTCTCTAAGTCTTTGACCGTGAGGGGCATGGCAACCTCCACAGAAATTAGCAGCCTGGTTCAATTTTGACATTGACAAGTCAGGTTAGAAACATGAGTCTAAGAAGACGTTGAGATAGAAACTATCCGCCCCCAAGAACACGTAGGGGCGAAGCATTCGGTGGGTAGTCTCTGGAATAAACCGGAGATACTTGCCCGAATGCTTCGCCCCTACAGGAGGATATGCGTGACTTCCCAAATCGCTTCTAACCAATCCCAAAAATCGGACTGCTGATCTGCAAATTCCGCTTAAAGGTGCCGCGTCCTGTTTTCACATTAATCGTGATCTCTACTCCACCTGGTGTGTAACCAAGTAGCTTATTATCCTCAACGTCTAATCCAAAGATATTCCTTCTGCCAATTTTTCCGACTCGACTGGCTCTGCCGCCTGGAGTGATAGAAAACAAGTCGTCGGTCGCAAAAGTTCGAGCATTCGAGGTGGCAAAGAATCGGTTGCGACGAGCATCATAGGCAAGATCGCCGCTGCTATTAAAGCGAGAAATTCTAGATACCAGGGTGGCTGCGCCCGTTCTGGTGTTGATGCGGTAAAAGCCATTGCCCCCGGCACCATAGAGTCTGCCCTGAGCATCAAACTCCAGGGCATTCATGTTGTTAGTTCCCAGACGACCGACGAAAGTTGCTGCACCAGATCGTCTGCTGATCCGAAATAAACTGCCAAAGTTTACGCCGAAAACGGCACCTCCTTTGGACTCGGCAATATCTGTGAGAACGGGGCCAGTTCTGAGCGGTCTAAACACGCCGCGATTGTTGAGAACGCCAACTTGCCCACTGCCAGTAGAAACGAATGTCATCCTGCCCTCGTTTGAGAAAAGTTAATTGCGCTACAGTTTGGCTCTTCTCTAGATGACTCGCCAAATTTAGAGATTGCAAGTTCACACAAAATTTACTTGAAACAGGTTTGCTTGAATTTTGGGTGAATTTCCCTGATTACCCGACCAAATTTACCGTTTTTAAGCGATTGCCTCCTCATCTTCCTTCCAAAAATCCGTAGCTCAAGACCTTGACGAGAGACTCCCATCCCAGATATGCTTTCACGCTAAGGTTGTCATTTTTACACGCAGACAACTGACTACACCCAAGGATCTAGCGCTACTCAAAGCTGTTCGCAGCAGCCTTGAGCAGCTAACCCCCAAACTGAAACAGGCAGTCTGGCGGCTAACGGTGAATTTTAACACTCCCTTAGCCACCCCGACTTGTCATGTCAAAAAAGCGTTGCTTACCCTTCAGGACATGAAAGTGAAAGATTTAAACTCACTTTTAGTTCTCTCACTCCCTTTGGCAACGTGTGAATCAATGCGGGGTGGCTAGGTTTTTGGGTTTCCTCAAAAACCATAAGGAGTCACAACTCATGTCTCACTGTTTCTTAGAATCTCCCCACTCCTCACCCGTAGAGGAGAACCCCTCTCCTGCAACACTTCCAGAGCGCGAACGATTGCAAGTGTTGTTGATCGGTTCTCGTGATGGTGTGATTGAAACCATTCACAACTTACATCGTCGCGGCTTTGCTGAAGTCGGCGCATGGAGTCCACTCTTACCCGCACCTGATCTGGGTGAAGTGATGAGTATCTTGACCCGTTATCGTAAGCGGGAGGGGTAAGAAGTAGTGGGGGCGATCGCTTAAAGGCGATCGCCCAAACAAAGACCTTGAAGCCCTTAAAACGGAAAGTGATATCAATCTAGGGGAGGGATAATTTGCTGTGAACCGTGCAGAACTGCAAGAACATCAATCTGACCAGGTTTAATGTAATAATGATGCGATAGTTTCCTTCAATCACTTCACGAATCTGTTGAGTTTCAAACTCTGGCACGACTCGCCCTGAAAGCGGAAAAGTGACAATTTGTTGCGACCGTCTAGTTATTCGGTCAACTACTCTCTCAGCATATTGAGGAGAATTCTGAGCAATGTGAGTATAAATTGCAGAAAGATGTTGTATCGCCGTATCCGTCCAAAAAACGTTCACTCTGGCAACCCGAATCTTTGACGCACCTGTTCAACCGATGTTACTCGACCTGCTTCACTATCTGCCAACCCAGCCTCAACTGCTTGTCTAACGTAGATCTCATACATCAGGTCATCCCAAGTTGCATTGTCTGACAGTTTGTCAATTAAGCGCCGAGCTTCTTCCTTGATGTTTTGGGTTTCCATGTCAGTCAGTAGATAAAGAAATAGTTCTGTAATTGCTATTTCAAATATTAGCAGTCGAAGTCAAAAGCTTCCTGAATCCTTCTGCAATCATAGACTTCTACGCCACACTGGAGTAGTTTCTCAGTTATCGTCCTGCTTCAGAGCGTTTAATCAGGTGATAGTGCAATGGACAAGGTAGCTCAATACCGGGAATATGTTCAAACGTTACTGAACCAGTATGCTAAAGATCACACCTCAGATGATGAGGTTGAAGTGCAACTGATCTTTGACACTGAGCGAGATCATTACCAATGGATGAATGTGGGTTGGCAACAGTTCGACCGAATCTATCATTGCATCATCCATTTTGATATTAAGTAGTTCAACCTAAATAAGCATAAGATAGGAGAGCCACTTAAACATACCTTACGTCATGGGTGCTCCTTTAAGAATTAAGCTCAATCAGGCAGAGGACGAAACCTTAAAGTGCCTCAGTTATGC
>JAAUTN010000237.1 GCA_012031415.1 Leptolyngbyaceae cyanobacterium SM1_4_3
TGGGCAGTCGGTGAAAAAATGGGAAGATAAAAGTGATTCATGGGGCTGTATCTTCAGGAGCCATCCACGCTCGCAGCCCTTCGTTTAGCAAAATGTTTTGGTGTAAAAGGTTTCGTACTCTGGATCTGCGGCGGCGCGGAGTTCCTGACTGATGAAGTCATAGGAGCGCAGATTAAAGGCTAAACCAACTACCCCAATCGATGCCATCCACAGCCCTGTAACCGGGACAAATAGCATAAAAAAGTGTAGCCAGCGTTTGTTGGAAAAGGCAATTCCAAAAATTTGTGACCAGAAGCGATTGGCTGTCACCATTGAATAAGTTTCTTCTGCCTGGGTTGGGCTAAATCCACTGAAGGTGTTGAATCCCTTTGTATCTCGGAATAATGTATTTTCAACAGTGGCTCCATGAATGGCACAGAGTAGCGCACCTCCCAAAACGCCTGCGACTCCCATCATGTGAAACGGGTTTAGCGTAAAGTTGTGGAAACCCTGGAAGAAGAGTAAAAACCGAAAGATTGCAGCAACTCCAAAGCTAGGTGCAAAAAACCAGCTTGATTGCCCTAATGGATAAATTAAGAAGTCCGCAACAAAGATAGAAATGGGAGCAGAGAAGGCGATCGCATTATAAGGACGTATCCCCACCAGTCGCGCAATTTCAAACTGTCGCAGCATAAAGCCCATCAGCGCAAAAGCACCGTGCAGCATCGTGAATGTCCACAGCCCACCAAGCTGACACCAGCGGGTAAAGTCACCTTGCGCTTCAGGCCCCCACAGCAGCAGCAGGGAATGTTCCAGGCTATTCGGTGGGGTAGAAACAGCAACCGTGAGAAAATTGCAGCCCTCTAAATAAGATGAGGCCAGTCCATGAGTGTACCAGGAAGAAACAAAAGTGGTGCCCGTCAGCCATCCCCCAATTGCTAAATAGGCACAGGGAAAGAGTAAAAGACCTGACCAGCCAATGAACACAAATCTATCGCGTTTTAGCCAGTCATCTACGGTCTTAAACCAGTTGCCGACTGGCTCTGCGCGTCTCAGTGCAATAGTCATCGTAACAGTCCTCTTTGTCGTAACAATTCTCTTCTCAACAGTCTTTTTTGACTGTGACCTGGTATTGACTTAGTATTTAGCACCACCCCCTACAAAATAAGGAGCGCCAGGATAAGCCAGGGCTTGAATGATGTGGTCAAAGTAAGGAGTGACCTCGGCAGCATCTTCCTCACTTAAAAGGGCGATCGCTCCTCCTTGAGACAGCGTACTGCTTCTACCCAGTTAGCTAAGGGAATGCCCAATGAGTTATACATTTCCTTCATGCCAATGGTGCCAATGTCGGCTAGCGGCTTCTCATTTCCGGCTAACACACAGTAAGCGACCAATCGCACATACCAGCCCTGATCGCGTTGACAAGATGAGGTTTTTCTGAGGTTGCCGCTGTTACTGGGAGTCACAGGGCAGCGTTTCCAAAATCGCCAACTGCCTCGTTCCACGATCCGCTGTTCATTTTCTGCCAGTATTGAGGCAATGCGGATGCGCCGCTCTCCTGTTTTACAGAAGTTTTGAAACATCCGCATTTCACCCGGAGTTGGATAGCGCAACTCTTCATCCGAATTTTGAATGACCTGCATCACTAGACTCATGATCTTTCCTCCTTTGAGCAAACCCGGATGCCGCCAAACCAGCTAATGTGAACCCAGCGTTTAGGGCGAACATGGTGAGAAATTTTTTCCCACAGTGTTTTAGAAGTGAGTGAAGGTGGAGAGTGGCGATCGCGTGGGGCGATCGCACCATTGTGATTAGAGTGAGACATAATGCGTTATTGAGGAGCGACTTCAACGGGTTGAACTGCCTCTGGTTGAGGCGAAAACTCACTAGATTCCTCTCTATCCTCTGAGGCTTGCTCGGCGGCTCGCTGAGTCATTTCAGCCCGGAGTTGTTTGACCTCTTCTAGCTTGATTGAGATAGCCGACTGTGGCATCCCATGCTTTAAAGCACGATGAAAGTGAGGCACGACACCAATCACGCCTGTATAGTCCATGCCTTTGTAGCTGGAGTGAAAACCATTGTTGTGATGGTCTTCTGGAGCTACTTTGGGCAATGGCAACTCCCCGCGCAAACCCCGCAGCGCATAGCCTCTGGGCGTGATATAGCGCTCATAGGGAACCGTATCCTCTCCAAAGGCTTCTAGATATTCTGAACTGTCTAAGATATCATCTACCAGTGCATAGAAGCCCTTACGCGCACAGAGATCATAATAGTGATTCATCTCTCGGCGACCGTAAGTTGGGCGACCCATTAGCCGCCGATGGATATACTCAATTGCTTTGGTGATATACAAAGATTCCCAGTACAGGCTGCGAAATGGGCGAGATTTTGCCACCTGACGGATAAAATCTCGAACGGTAATTTCACCGCTTTTTAGCTTGATTTCTGCCGCTGTTTGCCGCTGACCGTCATACACATCGCGCCCAAATACCTGACGGTAAGTTCCGTGAATGACCACCTCAGCCCAGCTAGAGGAGAAATTAACATTCGTACTCTGACCTGCCTTAGGAGTCTTGCCATTCAACGTATGACCATTTGTTATGGCAGAACGATTGAATCTCAACACTCTAGTACCCAGAGAACCAGGCGCTTTACCCAAACCCGGTGAGTGACTCGCCCCCTTATCAAGACCCGCACCACAGTTAATTAAAATGCGGCGGCTGTCTTCATCAAAGATGGCGGGTCGAGCCGTGTGAGCCGTGTTCTCAGGCGGAAAGATAGCCCCAAACTGAATCTCCAGCGGATCATTACCCGCCCCATAGGGATGCTGGTCGGGTAAGGGTTTCTGGTAATCTCCAAACAAGGTGAGAAACTGCGGTACTTTGCGAACCGGAGCGCTGTACTTGAACAGATCAATTTGCGCTCCCCAATTGCGGCACTCCTGAGCTTCTAAACCCAGTCCGCGCAGGTAGGGCACTGTCTCTTCGCCAAAGTAATCTGCATATTCCTGAGAATCGACTAGGGCATTGATCAGCGCCGCCAGTCCTGCTTTTGAGATGATGGCAAAGTGTTCCTGGAATTCTTCAATAGAACTCACTCCTCGCCCCAAAAAGTGACGAAACGCCAGTTCTATGACTCGGCTGATCACAAAAGGTTCATAAAACTCTTTTCGATACAGACGAGACTGACCCAGGTGGCGAATGAATTCCTTCATGGAAATCATTCCACTTTTAACCTGAGACTCCAGATCAGCTAAACTCACGCCATAGGCACGGGTGATATCTCGCTCAAACACTTGTCGATAGGCAGCCTTGATTGCATCTTGTTTTTCTGTGGCGGAGAGGTTAGGCTTCATCACCAGTTTGGGACGATGCGCCGCTGCGCTGGAATAGCTGGGCGGCAGTTGCAAACCCTGCTGGTCGTTGGAAACGCCCTGGCGCAACAGTACAGTCGGTTTCGCCACCTGATAGTCCGCAATCATTTGATCAAAGTGTTGTTTGATTATGGCTGCGGCTTCAGCATCTGCTTTAAAGTAGGTCAGCGCCTTCCATTTCATGGTTTGCATGGCGACCACAGTGGCAATGGTGACATCTTCTGGAATAATGCCCCGTAGCCCCTTCACGTTGACCGTGAGGATGCTGGAATCACCTGCAACAATGGCGTAGGTGACATAGCGCAAAAACCAGCTCAGGTCGCGCATGGACTTTTTCATCCGGTCGGGCCCGTAGCGGCGAATGTTGATCGGGCTAAAGCCTTCGGGAACCGGGTCTTTGTCGTCTAAGAGCGATCGCCCCAAATCCACTACCTTACTGATCCAATCCTGATAAAAAGGATAGAAAGGAGCCTGTTGTTTGAGTGTTTCTTGGGGCGCAGTCGTTATCCTTTGTCGAGGAAAAACATTGTAGCCCGGTAGGTTTTTCCGGTTTGGCGGTTTTTCTAGATACGCCATTGGCGTACCCCAGACAAAGATGCGATTTGCTCCCGCAGATACGATCGCTTCTGCGTTCTGAGTCAGCGTTGCGGCTATTTCCATTAGCTTTGTACCAGAACTGAAATAACTTGCCAACTCATTTAATTCGCTATGTTTGAGATAACGGTCTTGTTGCTCCGCTTGAGTAATGACCGTCGTGGGAACTGTGTGATATCGTTGCGGGCAGACTACGGGACTGCCGCCATTTGCTGTAGTACTCATTAGGGCATCATTCCCTGAATCAAATAATCAAAATAAGGAGCAACCTCGCTGGCATCCTCTACGGTCATCATTTCCAGGGCTACCTCCTTGAGGCAGCGCAAGGCTTCGACCAGGTTTCGCAGGGGGATTTCTAAAGAGGTATACATCTCTTTTGCCCCATTCACTCCAATCCTTTGCAACGGTTCAATGTCGCCCACAATCACGGAATAAACGATTAACCGAACATACCAACCCTGATCTCGCATACACGAGGCTCGAAAGGTCGGATTACCGCTATTGCTGGGCGTATAGGGGCACCGTTGCCAAAATCGTTGACTTCCTAGCTGGACAATTTGCGGCTCATTTTCACTCAGAATTGAGGCAATTCGTAGCCGCTGTGGCCCTGCTTCATAGAAGTCACGAATCGCTTGAAGTTCTCCACTGCTCAAATAGCGAGCTTCTCGATCGGCACTGGCGATCGCTCGTGTAATGATGCTCATGCCTTTGTCCTTTGTAATTCTGCTCTGGTATTTGGCTAAATACATGAAGCAGCCTAGCTTAGCCCAGCCGCAATGTAGTCAAAGTAAACTCCCATTTCTTTGCCTGCTTCCGCTCCTACCAAGTCAGTGGTGACATCTTTCATTGCCTGCACCGCCCGGATCGTTGCCCCAATCGGCACACCCAGTGAGTTATAGGTTTCTCGCAGTCCGTTGAGAATGCGCTCATCCAGGATAGACGGGTCGCCTGCCAGCATCGCGTAAGTGGCATAGCGCAGGAAGTAGTCTAAATCTCGAATGCAGGCAGCATAGCGACGGCAGGTATACATATTGCCACCGGGGGCTGTGATGTCGGTATACATGAGCGACTGAGCAACGGCACGAGTCACCAGAGAGGTGGCATTGGCGCTGATGGCGATCGCCGTTCTAGCCCGCATTTCACCACTCTCGAAATAGCTCTTTAACTTCTGCACCGAAGCATTATCCAAATAGCGACCTTGAACATCAGAAGAATTGATCAAAGCTGTGATTGCGTCTTGCATGACTTTATTTCCTTAATGGTGTGATTATCTCTAACTCAAAACTCAAAACTCACTTGTGATTAAGAGAGCGCCCGAATGATGTAGTCAAAATAAGGGGCAACTTCAACCGCATCTTCTGGACTCATCAAAGAAACCGCTTCTTCTTTCAAACAGCGCATTGCTTCAACCAGGTTTCTCAGCGGAATTTCCAAAGAGTTGTACATCTCTTTAATGCCAATCGTGCCAATTTCCTCTAGCGGTTTCTCACTGCCAGCCAGCACTGAGTAAGCAATTAGACGAACGTACCAACCTGATCGCGCTGACAGGAGGCAGTCTTGCGCTCGTTGCCGCTATTGCTGGGCGTAACTGGGCACCGCTCCCAAAATCTAGCGCTGCCATTTTGCACAATTCGCTGCTCATTCTCTGCCAAAATTGAGGCAATTCGGATACGCTGTTCCCCTGTTCTGACGTAATCTTGAAAGATGCGAATTTCCTTCGGTGCAGGATAGCGAGCTTCACTGTCTGCGTTTAAAATTAGCTCCGTTACAATGCTCATGATTCTCCCCTTGCTGTTGAAATTTGCTTGGATTTAATTACAAAAAATGGCAAAGAAACGTTCCCAAATTGATTAACCAATCGATTAGAAATGCCTGTTCCCAACCTGAATTTGGGAGTCAGAAAATCTATCATCGTAGGTTGACTAAAGCAAACATGAACCTGATAAAATTTAGGTAAAAAATTAGGTTATGCTTTGCTCCAGCCAACCTGCGTTTGAATGACTTTCTGAAAAAGTTGACGGGTTGAATTTGCTGTAAAACTCAGCTTTTAGAGAGTTGTGAACTTAAGTCAAATGACTTTAAGGAATCAGCTAACCTCTCCTTGAAGAGTAAAGGAAAAATATGAAAAACCTGTGAATCAATGAATTTTGCTTCAATAAAGTTTACGATTTAGCCTTGCCTCGTTTCTGCTAACAATTCCAGCCTAAAATGGCTGCAACTTGACCTGCCAAAACTAACAAATCAAAGGGTTTGACGATGGAAGCTTTCACTCCCGCTGTAGCACCTTGTAACTCTTTCGGCGGAGCCGTAGTTGTTAACAAAATGACAGGAATGTGTTGCGTGGTAGGGTTATTCTGTAATCGCTGCAAAATTGCAGACCATTCTATATCAGACATCATTCCATCTAAGTCGAGCAGCACCAGATCGATTGGCTCTGTTTCGGCGATCGCCATTCCTTCTTGGGCTGAAGCTGCGGGCAACACTTGCCAGCCAGCTTGTGTCTCCAGACAAAGCTGGATCATTTCCCGAATCACATCCTCGGTATCTAGCAGTAAAACTCGTTTGGCTTCGGCAGTTGACATTTGCCCTCCTATCTAAGCTACTTGGGCTAGACAGCCTTTCATCTGGCATTCAACGCTTGCCAACCTCATTCTGTAAGGTAAGTAAAAAACATGAATAACTCGTGAATTGAGCTTAAAGTTCAAGCATCTAAGAGGCTTCCTAAAATCTTCAGATTCTTTTGCTTTAATTGAGTTACTAAAATACCTTTCAAAACCGCCAGCCACCTAATTTTTATATGGCTAGCTTATAAAAATGCTCTGCCTACAGGCAGAGCATTTTTTATAGAGAATTTAAACTCGTTGCCAAGCTCCAGCTTGGCAATGCAGTTGAGGAAGCTCCAGCTTCCTTGTATGAAGGGGGCAAGTCCTACGGGCTGATGCAATTGAGCGGTTCCTTGCTAGCGCAGGAAGCTGGAGCTTCCAATCCGTCATTACCAAGCTAGAGCTTGGTAACGAGGCGGAAAGAGGTGGATGAATACACGCTAATCACATACAAAGCCAGGAACGAGAAATTCATTTAATAGGTACGAGCAGTATCCTTTGCCGATTCTACAGTTAGCTACTTCTCAAAATATTCATATTCGCGTGCTTTAATTCTCTCATGGATTCCTTAGCTAGTTACTAGCGAATGCATACGCTACGCCCAGAATCAATGATTCTGGGCGTATTTCTGAAAGTTTTTTACTTATGGGACAGCGTGAAAGTAAGTTCCGTATTGTAAGCCTGGGAAGAAGTAATTCAACTCGATCAGAAAGGTGGCAATGATAACTAGTGTAAGGGTTGCCACAATTGGGGCACTTGTCAAATATTTGAGAAAGTATTGCATGAATGTTAACTCCTGGCTTTGATTCGATTCGATTAGCGCGGTGAGATGGGAATTTCTTCATCTTTAGCGGTTAACTGTCCGCTGAGAAATTCCTGAAGGGCTAGAACTGGCCAAAGTAAACCTTTAATGAGCGACTGGATTGCTAGCGGGGGGTTGATGAAAATTTCCATCATCTCTGGTGTTTTGGATTGATTGGAAGCCTGTAAATAAGAACGACCACTCCAACCAATAAAGCCAGCAATATACAAAAACAGCGCGATTGGAATCATTACATCAACGGCTCGGTCGAGTCGATCAAGCGGAAGATGAGGCAATCCATCCTCACCACACAGTAATTCTGAAGAATAGGCTTCAAACGGTTTTGTGTAATAGTAGCCTTCTGGGGCATTGTTCATTCGCTGCACAAAAGCAGGAGAGTCACCGCAGGGAACCAGCATTTGGTTTACCGCTGCTGCCGCTGGCACACCTGTGAGCCAAATACCTATTGCTAAAACCAGCACGAATAATCGTCGCATATGAATTCTACCTCTCAGATATAAAGTTTATGCTTCTTCCTCGGTGGTTTCTCTTTCAATCCACAGGAAAACGAGGGCCACAATTGGAAATGGGAGAATGTAAAAAACTAAAGGAATCATGATCCAGGGTAGCCATGATGCTGCATATGCGCCTGTCAGTTCTGTCATATCTGCCATAGTGAGTTCTCCTGAAGTAGATTAAAAGTTGGCGAGGTTCTTAGTGCGTTACGCTGCCGCTAACACACCCTACTGGTGGGACTGGTGCGTTACGCTGCCGCTAACACACCCTACGAAAATCACTGGTTTAGCCTGCTAGCCAGGGGAAAAGAGTTTGGCTTACGTTTACGCCGCCGCGCAGGATGGAATCTAAATCATCAAAATTTTCCAGCAAAAGGTAGGCAAACACAGCCCCTCCCATCGCGCCTAGAAAAACGCCGCCATTAAGTTGAAACCAATCTTCTTTCTGCCTTAGAGGACGTAAATCATCTTGGGAATGGGAATTGTAGGTTCCTCGTGGATTTCCCTGAAATGTAGCCAGGGCAAAGATAGAAATTCCCAAACAGGCGGATGCTGCAATATAAATTGCAGTAATCAATCCACTCAGATTGGCTCCGTGTGAAGTTTCTCGGAGTGGGCCAATCACAACTTCTGGTCCCACCAAAAAATAGCCGTGAGCCATGCCAATTTCTAACCCTCGCATAAAAGGAGTTAACCCTGGACGGTAGGCAGGCAGGTTGCGGATAAAGGCTCTGACAATGGGAGAGTCATTGATTGGCGTGGATAAGTTGCCCCGCCAAGGATCGCCCTTGTAAGGTTTGATCATGTCTTCTCCGGTATAGGAAGAAGCTTGGTTATCTCCAGTTACAGTCATGCTGTCCTCTCTTGTATCTAAAAATAATTGAGTGCAAGAAAGTCCTGATCGCTAGCCAATGATCAGGACTCTAGAGACGGAGGAGAGTCTCAAACCGTCTCAAACCTGAGAAAGGCAGAGCAGTAGAGCGCAGACATCTACTGCTCTGCCGGGGTTCAGCCAAACCTACTAGCCGTTGAAGCGATCAGGAAAGCTCCATAGGTGGCGATGTAGCCCACAGTGAAGTGAGTTAACCCTACTAGGCGAGCCTGAACAATAGAGAGGGCAACGGGTTTGTCTTTGGGATAGCCAAAGGATAAGGGTGTATTTTCGTGTGCCCACATCAAGGTTTCAATCAATTCCTGCCAGTAGCCTCGCCAGGTAATCAGGAACATGAAACTGATTGCCCAAACCAGATGCCCAAACAAGAAGATCCAGGCCCAGATTGCTAGGCTGTTCATTCCATAGGGATTGTAGCCATTGATCAGTTGAGCAGAGTTGAGCCAGAGATAGTCACGGAACCAACCCATCAGGTAAGTCGAGCTTTCATTGAACTGGGCGACATTGCCCTGCCAAATGGTGAGATGTTTCCAGTGCCAGTAGAAGGTAATCCAGCCCAGGGTGTTGAGCATCCAGAACATGGCGAGATAGAAAGAATCCCAGGCGGAAATGTCGCAGGTGCCGCCTCTTCCCGGCCCATCACAGGGGAAGGAATAGCCAAAGTCTTTCTTGTCTGGCATGAGTTTGGAGCCGCGAGCATCTAGCGCTCCTTTCACCAGGATCAGAGTGGTGACGTGCAGACCGAGGGCGATCGCATGGTGAACATAAAAGTCACCAGGCCCAATGGTTAAAAACAGTGAGTTTGTTCCATTGTTGATTGCTTCTAGCCAGCCCGGTAGCCACACATTAGCATGGTTGGGCCAGGCTGTAGAGGCGATGCTGTCTGGGTTTGAGAGCAGCGTGTTGATGCCGTACAGCGCCTTGCCGTGAGAGGCTTGGATGAACTGAGCAAACACAGGTTCAATCAAGATTTGCTTTTCTGGACTACCAAAGGCGACTTCTACATCGTTATGAACATACAGCCCCAGGGTATGGAATCCGAGGAACAAAGACACCCAGCTCAGGTGAGAAATAATCGCTTCTTTGTGCTGCAAGACCCGATCTAGCACATTGCCTTTGTTTTGAGCCGGATCATAGTCTCGAATCAGGAAAATCGCACCATGAGCAAACGCTCCTACCATCAAAAACCCAGCAATGTACTGGTGATGGGTGTAAAGCGCTGACATGGTTGTGAAATCCCTACCAATGAAGGCATAGGGCGGCATCGAGTACATATGTTGTGCCGTCAAAGAACTGGCAACCCCCAACGCAGCCAGGGCAAACGCCAACTGGAAGTGCAGGGAGTTGTTCATGGTGTCGTATAACCCCTGGTGAGGTAAGTTAAACGGCCCTTCCACTTTGGCATTGAGGAAGCGCTTGGCATTCATCATTTCTTTGATGTTGTGCCCAATGCCGAAGTTAGTGCGGTACATATGACCCGCAACAATGAAGATGACAGCGATCGCCAAATGGTGATGCGCCATATCCGTCAACCAGAGGGATTGTGTTTGGGGATGAAATCCGCCTAAGAAAGTGAGAATTGCGGTTCCTGCACCTTCAGATGTGCCAAAGAGATGCTTAGCGGTATCCGGATTTTGAGCATACGCTGCCCAGTTGCCCGTAAAGAAAGCTGCTAAGCCAGCCGGATGAGGCGGTGTGGATAATAGATTATCCCAACCTACGTGCTGTCCGCGTGACTCTGGAATTGCTACATGAATTAAGTGACCGGCCCAGGCTAAAGAACTCACGCCAATCAACCCGGCAAGGTGGTGGTTGAGACGAGCTTCGGCGTTCTTAAACCAGGACAAACTGGGGCGGAATCGGGGCTGGAGGTGAAGCCATCCGGCATAGAGGAAGACGGCTGCCAGCAGCAGCAAAAACAGTGCGCCAAAGAACAGATCGTTATTGGTTCGCAGCCCAATGGTGTACCACCAGTGATATACCCCGGAATAGCAGATATCTACAGGGTTGGCTGCGCCTGCTCGGGTAAAGGCCTGGATTGCGGGTGGCCCAAACTGGGCATCCCAAATCGCGTGGGCGATCGGTTTTACGTTCAGCGGATCTTGAATCCACAGTTCAAAGTTGCCTTGCCATGCCACATGGAACAAAAGGCCAGATGCCCACAGAAAAATGATTGCCAAATGGCCGAAGTGAGAGGCAAAAATCTTTTGGTAGAGATTCTCCTCCGTCATGCCATCGTGACTTTCAAAGTCATGGGCAGTGGCGATCGCATAGAAGATCCGCCGAGTAGTCGGATCTTGTGCGAGGTCCTGGCTAAACTTAGGAAATTTAGTCGCCATAGTGAGTAATTGTGAATTAGTGAATCGAAGAATCGGTGAGGAGGGAGGGGGTTAGGGGCTGGGGGTTTAGGG
>JAAUTN010000238.1 GCA_012031415.1 Leptolyngbyaceae cyanobacterium SM1_4_3
TTGTAGAAGTACGGCAGAAGGTTGTGCTTGCGGGTATGCCGTTTCTTCTTGCCAGAGTAATGCTCACGCTGTTTCTTTGAGTCTTTGGGGCGTTGGGGACTTGCATAAAAATAAAGTCCCATTTTTCAAGGCACGGCTCCGCCGCGCCTTGAAAAATGGGATCTTAAATAAACGCAGATCCCTTGTACTGGACGTTCTGTGCCATCTAGGATGACCGCTTGGACATCGGGAAACCGTTCCAGAAATTCCTCCATGCTGTGCAACTTGCGTTCTGGCAACGCCTGTTTGTACCCTAATGCCTGCTCCAACACGGGCAACAGTCCATGTACCCAGTCCCACGCGCAGGAACGGTCAAAGCTAAACAACACACTCATCAAGTCGAAGGTGGGATAGCATTTGCAGTACAACAAAATGTAGAACAGCTTGTCTTGACTCGTTCGTAAGGTCGCTTTGCGTCCTCCTCTAGGGGCACGTTTGCATTCTCCCGCCGGTTTCATCTGACGTTGCTCGTAGGCTGTTGTAAAACTGGGCAACAGTGCTTCAAACGCTTTGCGGTTAAGTCCTATCATCGCTCGCAGCAGACGCTCACTTCGCAGAATACGTTCGAGATCTAGCATTGGAACAGCACCGGGCAATGCTATCAATTATCCCTTATTTCTCAACAAGTCTAATCTTCAGAGACGATGCGTTATGGCTAACGCCTAACACATTCTACAAATGCTACAAATTCGATCTTATTTAATTCTCGTTCCAAAGGAAATAATTCATGACACACTATCAAGATATGGCTCAGTGAGATGTTGTATACAGTGGTGTTGATATATGAGTACTCCTCCTGGTTCAGTTAAATAAGCCACAGGTAGGGGTGAACGAGGATGAAAGTGAGGCGATTACCCGATTAAAGTACCAGAGCATGATCAAGAGTGTTCTCCAAAATTATGCTGACTAGCGGACTACTCTGCCCAATGGTTATATCTACTAAGTCGTGGTTAATGATGAACGAGGGCAGTATTTGTTTCTGGATCTAGGCTGGAATGATAATAAATATCTTTATGCAACGCCTACGCAGATGAGACGCAAATCAAGCGATCGCCACGTTAACAAGAAGCTTAAACCCCTTGTTCTATCAGTAGGTGTGTAAGTTTTGATAATGCAAACCACAAGTGGCAACGATAAACAAACGGATAAACAACAAAATAGAGAACAAAATGCATTTCTCGCTTACTCTTAATAAACAAGAGGGCTGAGGTTGCATCATGAAGGAGAGTCATCAAAAGCAGATGAAGCTGTCTCAGCTTAGGATCTTAGTTGCCGTTGCCGATCGCGAAAACTTTAGTGAAGCGGCACTGCAACTGGAAATGTCTCAGTCGGCAGTGAGTCATGCGATCGCGACCCTGGAGGAACACCTGGGCGTGGTGCTATTTTTACGCGGGCGACGCGGGGCCCACCTCACCCCAGTTGGGCAGCGAATCGCCGAACACGCCCGCGAAATTGTCCATCGAACTGAAGAAATCACCAAAGAGGCAGAACTGTCAAAAGGGCTACAGGGCGGACACGTGAGAATTGCCTCCTTTCGTAGCGTCGCTACTCACATCTTGCCGCTGGTGATTGCTCAGTTTCATCAACGTTTTCCAGCGATCGCCGTCAGCCTCACCGAACACGACGACTACCCTCACGTTGAGCAAGCCCTACGCGAAGGACGCGCCGACATTGGCTTTACCTTTTTGCCCGCCAGTGAAGATCTGGAAACCTGGGAAGTTTTACGAGACGAATTTATAGCGCTATTCCCTCCCAGCTTTAAACCTCAAGTAGAGCAGCTAAGCTGGGCAGAACTGGCAAACTTTCCGCTGATCATGCCTCCTGTGGATAATGTCATGATGCAAATGGTGTACGCCCACGCAAGGCAATTCGACTGTTTTCTAAAAGTCACTTATGAAGTGGCAACCGATGCCACTATTGTGAACCTTGTCGCTCAAGGATTAGGGGCAACCATTCTGCCTCGTCTGGCGGCTGAGCCGATTCCACCGGGAATTCAGGTCTACAGCTTACCCGTTCCTTTAATGCGAATCATTGGTGTAGCTGTCTTATTGAATGAACTACATACTCCTGCTGTTTTTGCCTTCCTCGATATCTTGAAGCGGCAAAAGTCTGCTAGCGTAAGTCAACGTTGAGGCTAGATAGAAAGACGCAAATCCTCTTTACAATTCTCCAGATTCGTATCTTATTTAACATGAACTAACCCTTAAAAGCACCAGGTAAGCTTCCTTCCCCTGATAACATTTAGAAGCTATTGGAATGTGAGAGGGCAGCTATGGGTGTCAGATTCTTTTCTATGGTCTTGGGTTTATCGCTGGCGATGACAAGTTCTCTTGCATTAGTTCAGCCTGTAAGATCTCAGCCTGTGAAATTGGTATCGTCTGGTGCTTTGTCTCCGATTGATTTATCGATTGACTCATCGATTGAAGTGGCGATCGCCCAAGAACTTGACCCGGTTGACTCGGATCTAGCAAATTCATCTTTACCCATTGCCCACTGGCTGGTGGCGATCGGGTTGCTGGGAGGGGCGATCGCCATTAGTTTTGGTGCTTATCGATACAACCAAAACGAACGCTGGTATCGAATTGAGTTTTTGCGAAAGGCCGTCAAAGAATTTGAGCAAGATCCAGAAATCTGGAAGGCATTAAAGATACTGGACTTTGAAGAATATCGGGATTATCAGACAAAAGACGGCGAAGAAACAATCATCTTTCGGGTCAATAACGAATTGCTTTGTCGGGCACTGGCGACCCACGAAGACCGCAGAAAATATCAAATGGAAATTGATCAGCTTCAACAGAAAGTAGATGTAGTCAGTCAAGCCAGTAGCGCTGATGAAAAAATTCTAGAAGGGTATAAGAAAAAGCTTCGACAATACAAAATTGAAACCGAACTGAGAGACTGGTTTAACAAGATGCTGAATGGACTTGAGCATTTTGGCTACTTTGTTGAATCGGGTATGTTTACTGCCGATGAAATTCGCCCGTGGATGGTTTATTGGATTCGACTCATCGCTGACCGAGAATATAAACGTCAGGATGCTTCCAAATTTTATGATCAGCTTTATACTTACATTCACAGATACGGCTTTTCAGGTGTAATTAAACTCTTTGAGCGGTTTGGCTATCGCATCTTGCCAACTCCCTACAAGGAACTTGATTTTACTGACTTGTCAAAAGGCTTACAGGAATTTGATCTTCAAACTGCGCTCAGTTTAGCCAAAGCCGCGAATTTAGTTTATTCAGATTTAAACTACATTAAAGAAATTTCTGTACATCGATGGGGCGTTCAAGATTTAGAAAATTTCAGGTATTTCAACAATCTTGAACGAGACACTCAGGCTTTCATGTTCAAAACAAAGGATTTTGTTATCCTCACCTTTCGCGGCAGTCAGGAGATGAAAGACTGGGGCACCAACGCCAGAACCCGTTTTGAAAAGTTTGCCATCAAAACAAAAATGGAGCCTCTAGCAGAAGACTTCACACCGCCCATTGGTCAGGTGCATCGGGGCTTTCAAGCAGCATGGCAGAGTGTTGAGGAAGGAGTGTTGAAACAGCTTGAAATTTGGGGCGCAGGGCGAAAATCTGACTTCCCAATCTTCATCTGTGGACATAGTTTGGGTGGCGCACTGGCAACTGTTGCCGCTGCTTCTCTAGTCAAACAAGGGTTTAAGAATATTCAAGGCGTTTACACCTTTGGGCAGCCCCGTGTCGGCGACTTAATCTTTGTAAACGAAATTGGTCGAATGTTAAAAGGTAAGGTATTTCGGTTTGTCAACAATAACGATATCGTGCCGCACGTGCCGCCGCCTTTTTTGCCCTGGAACCCAACCCATATTTACATTCACCTGGGTTCTATGTTCTACTTCAATGCTTACGGCGGTCTAGTCAAACAACCGGGCTGGCTTTATCGGCGGTTTGACTCTCTCGTTGGGCTGGCTCGTGCAACGTTTAAGCAAGGTCTTGATGCAATCAATGATCATCGCCTGGAGTTTTATATTAGCAATCTCGAAAAAGCTTTAGAGGTTGAAAAGGAAAAACAGACGCTTGAAGCTGAGGAAAGGGAAATAAATCGTTAATCAGCAATCAGCTACTTTCCGCCGACAAACGGAGTTGCCCAAAAGTCCCAGTTCTCTTTGTTGAAGGGCGATCGCCACTGCTCAATCAACGCCGACTCCAACCGCTGCCGGGGACGGGTTGCCACAGGTGCCTCTGCCCAAAACGCAATGCCTAACATTGACGTAAGCTGATGCCGATAGTGAGCCTGTCGGTAATTGAGCAAATAGCGCTTGCAGTCGTGTACGCCCTTCCAGCGCTGGTTTGATTTCACCGTCTCGCCTACATATAGCAAAATCGGCAGCTCATAATCAATCACAAAGTACAGGGCTGCGGTGCCCTGATCAGCGGCTTTCCAGCGCCAGAACTCGGTATTCTGTTGCGGTAAGCTGAACGGATTAATGCATTTAGGGTCAAGCTGGGCTAAACCCGGAACGACCGCATCAAACAGCGTCCTCTGCTCTGCCGCAGGACTGATTTTTACCCGTCGCTGATACTGAAAGATGCGCTGCTTCCAGGATTGCAAGGCAGCACAGCCCATTTCTAAGAACCCTTCCTGTCGCTCTACACTGCGGCAGCCGCGCAGATCTTCTGGGGGAAAAAGCAGAAGCTGATCGTCACTCACAATTGCTCAATCTCTAGCTATAGCGTATTCACTTCAAACATTACGCTAAATGTAGCCTGGAGGAAACCCAAATGCAGTTTAGAGACTGAGGGGCGATCGCCCCTCAGATCGCCCCTCAACTTCATCATTCAGCGTGCAAAACCCTGACTTACTGCGGTTTCACCCATACCCTCCAAACAAAACTCCTTTGTAACGAACTTTTTCCTCACGACACAAAACTTTCTAATTGCATAATCTTTCTCAAGCTATATTGATCCTGACTTTGCACTCTCTGCAACACGCGCAACACAGGCAGTAAATATACTCACCCTCAACGCTGGTCAATGCTCGGTTAATCTTCAATTTGCTTCATTCGTACCTGTCAGTTTTGATCTGCAAGTAGTGAGTGCTTAGCTACGCTCGGTCATTTCATTCGCAAGCTCAGATCCTCAATGCTCAAATACACCCTACTTTCAGGAGGCACTGGAGTGGACATCGTAGACTTTAAGCAGCAATATTTGCAGGGAAGACGAGACTTTAGAGACATAGAATTAGCTGGAGTAAACCTCAATTGGACAAACCTGATCGGCATTGATTTAAGCGGTGCCAATCTGCAAAATGCTAAATTTAGCGCCGCCACGCTTAGACAAGCAGAACTGGTTAGAGCAAACCTTCAGGGAGCAAATCTGCGGGCTGCCGACTTGAGAAACGCAAATTTAACAGGCGCAAATTTAACAGGCGCAAACCTGGGACGCGCCGACCTAATAGACATCATCCTGGAAGAGGCTGACTTAACCTATGCAAACCTGACCGAGACGATTTCAAAACAGGCAAACCTGCGAAATGCTAACCTGTGTCAGGCCAACTTGGGTGGGTTAGATTTGAGCCATGCTGACCTGGCAGGTGCAGATTTACGCGGCGCAAATCTAATCGCAGTCAATTTTACGGAGGCAAATCTTCAGGGAGCCAACCTCAGTCACCAAGACCTTACAGGCGCAAGTCTGCGGGGCACAAATTTGCAGGGGGCTAACCTGAGCGACACCCGGCTCAATCAGGCTGAGCTGTATGGAGCTGACTTGAGCAACGCAAACCTGACTAACGCCTGTTTGGAGCAGGCAAAGCTAGCCGGGGCAAGGCTTCCGGTTTGTTTGCTGTAAGGAGATTTCTGGCAAACAGAACACCTGTAATACCAATTTAATTTGAGCTTGGACAGAATGAACCCCGATGGAACAAGGGGCTTAAGCCCCTTGTTCAGCACAACTTCACAAAGAATTGTTATAAGGACAGGTCTAGCGTCAAAACTGTCGGTCAATTGCAAAAACTTGGGTAAAATCTGCCCCTACGCAAGGGTAAATTCTTTCCTAGAAATCGCTTAAAGTGTTTTCCCCTACTCAGACGTAGATTGCATTAGCAACAGCGTAACCCGTGCGAATCAAGAGCGTTCGGCTCTACTTGACAGTTTGTGAATGGAAGTTCATAATTTATTTGTGAATAGGAGTTCATGATTTGGCAATGCTGCAAGCTGCAAAGGAAATGCCCGGTAGACCTAGAGAGTTTGACTGCGAAGCCACTCTAGCAAAAGCAGTAGATGTGTTTTGGGAGTATGGCTTCTCAAAAACCACCTATGCCTTGCTAGAGAAGGCGACTGGGCTGCATCGGCAAAGCCTTGTTTATGCGTTTGGCGACAAAAAAGCGCTGTTTCAAGCTGTGTTGCGTCACTATGCAAAAACGCGAGTGCAGGCAGCAATTGACCAGTTAAAGGCTCCTGGCTCACCGCTGACGAATATTCGCCTGGTCTTTGACAGTTGGCTCAGGGATGTTCAGCGAAAATCAACGACTGGTTGCCTGTTTGTCAACACATCGGGCGAATTTGGACGGGCAGAACCTGCCTTTGCTCAGGTAATTGAGCAATCGACTCAACGGTTAATTGAGGTGTTTGAGCAAGCAATTCAAGCGGGGCAATCTCAAGGAGAGATTTTGTCCTACATTGATGCGGCGGATCTGGCGCGACAGGCGATCGCAGTCGGGGATGGAGCTTTACTCAGAAGTCGAGCCAGCAATGATCCATCCTTTGCTGAAGCGGTGTTCCGCGCCTTCCTTGCTTCTATCAAAGGTCAAAATTCCTAATTACTACGGAGAATTTCATGGCTAAGAAACTGATTAACCCGGCAGCGCTGTATGACGGAACACCCTTTGGGATGTCTCAGGCAACAGTTGAAACAGAATCTGGACTGGTGTTTATATCGGGTCAGGTTGACTGGAATCATCAGTATCAAACTACCGAACAGACCGTAGAAGGACAACTGAGAAAAGCATTGGATAACCTCAGGATTGCTCTTGAGGAAGCGGGATCTTCCGTCGAACAATTATTACAAGTTCGGGTTTACATTCGCGGCGAACTTGGTGAATATCTGCATGAAGTTGCGCCCATCTTCTCCAGCTTTTTGGGAGCATCTCGACCCGCAGTAACCGGAATCGGCGTAGCCTCTCTAGCCTCTCCAGAAATCCTTGTGGAGGTGGAGCGATCGCTAGCCTCAAATAGCCGTCTCAATAGCCTAGTCCACAAGTCTCTGATGAAAGTTTCGCTTACCTAATTTATGACTAAACGTTCATAAAAACATAAAAAGAGTTTTCGTAACTTTCAAACATCTCTCAATAGTCAATGGGTTAGCATCATGCAACCGGATTGGAATGTTTGGAACACCTGGCAAGAATTCAGGGCGGCACAACAAGAAATGGTTTTAGCAGCGGGTAAAGTTGCCCACATTCCAGTCACGATTCGCTATATCGATAGCGGTGAGGCGCGGCTTGGCACAATTTTGCTGATGCACGGCATACCCACCTGGGGATACCTCTACCATGCGATTATTCCAACGCTTGTGCAGGCTGGATACCGAGTTCTTGCACCAGATTTTTTAGGACATGGATGGTCAGATCGACGCGATCGCTTTGATCGCTCTTTTCAAGACCAGGCACGGATGATCATCGCCTTCCTGTCAAACCTCAACCTGAAGCAAGTGAATGTAGTGGGTCACGACACGGGCGGTGCAGTTGCGCTAATTTTGGCGATCGAACACCCGCAGGTTGTTGACCGATTGGTGATCACAAATTCCGTTTGCTACGACCGCTTTGACGACGATATGCTCGATTTTGGGCATCCCCTGCGGTGGAAGCCCCGCCCAATTGCAGATTTGGTCAGCGCCCTTGAGGAAAGCCTCGCTGCTGGTCTTTCTAACCCAGTGCGACTCACGCCAGAGTTTCGAGCAGGCATGATTGCGCCCTGGTCGAGCGAAGAAGGCAAGCTGAGCTTGATTCGCAATGCCTCTGCGCTTAATGCCAATCAGACAATGGCGCTGGTTGATCGACACGGGGCGATCGCAGCTCCCACCCTGATCCTCTGGGGTATGGATGACCCCTGGCAAAAAGCAGACGACGGTAGGCAACTGGCGCGTGAGATTCCAGGGGCCACCTTCCAAGAGATTGAAGGGGCATCTCACTGGGTGCAGCAAGATGCCCCAGAGCAGTTTTCAACGGCTTTGCTCAACTTCTTTAAGAGTTCGTCATCCAGGTAATTTCCCTTTTGCTCTCACACACCATTCTGAATTCTAGCTGAGGGAACACAGCAGTTCTTATTTGAGAAAACAGGGCCTACGAATCTGTCCGCAGAACGGCAAAGTTGAGCCGCCGCAGACGATATGCTCAATCCTCAGAAAGGATTTGATCAAATAAAGAGCGTTTGACTCGGAACTCAATCTCGATGAGCTGTTGATAAAGATCATCCAGGCTTTCAATACTGATTTTGCCATCTTTGCCCAACTTCTTGATAACGGCTAGTGTTCCTCTAATGTTCAAGCCAAGTCTTTTGGCTTCTCTTCTAGCGGTTGAGTCATCGAGCAAAACATAATCTGCATCTAACTCAATTCCCAGAGCAATAGCTCCTGATTCTCCTTTACCTAGTCGCTGATTCAAGCTATTGGCAAGGGTTGTGAGGCTAGATGCTCGAATTTGAAGATGACCAGAATCGATCAGAGCTTGAACCGCTTGACTAGCCGGATCTGATTTGGCTCTAATTTCATCCGCAACGGATTGAGGGATATAGAAATCATCAGGAGATTCAAGCAACTGATTCAAGTAACCCAGTTTAGCCAGAAAAATCAGTGGTGACGAATTGAGAATAATCCGCATTCATTCACCAGCTTTTTTCCAAAGCAACATCTTCTTCAGAGAGATAGGAAAACTCGATTCCCATCAAGTCTAGGATTTTGAGGAACTCTGCTGGCTCTAACTGCATGATTTCTGCAGCCTTCTTTAAACTGATGACTCTGGCAAGTAACGCACCAAGCAAAAAGAGAAAGTTTTCTTTCTGCTCAACACTTTGGAAGAGCTGAATTTCTAAGGCGATCGTTTGGGTGAGTTCTTTATTCATCAGAGTTTTCATTAATTCATCTTTACTGTTTTTATCCTTAGACTATAGCGATCCTAAATGATTTATGAAGTGCCCACTCCTTAAGTAAGTAATTCTCACAAACCATTTAGGATTGCTATACCTATTCTTTGGGGTGAGCGTCGAGTATGTCGTTTCAACCAGACCGCCTGATTGAGCTAAAGCTAGAGACTCAAGCGCCCGCAAAACTGCTGCAAGGTCTGGAAACTTGGCTCAGCCTTGATTTGATTTCTCAGGATGAGATTCGGCTGACGCTGCTTTCAAGTATTTCCCAGCGGTCAAAGTCATCTCAGCCTGCCATTCAGCTTGACGTTAACACCCAGATTTTGCCCCACAAGCTGCTTGAAGGGTTAGAGGCATGGGTGCGTTTGGGGGTGCTGGAGCCGGGTCAAGTTAGGGTAAAGCTTGCCTTCTCAGCTTCTCATCCCAATTTGCTCCGGGGTTTAGAAGTTTTGTTAGAGCTAGGGCTGCTTGCTGAGAGTCAAGTTGAAGCGCTATGTGAGGCAAATCTTGCCTGCGATTTACGCAGGGCTGCGTCAACACCCAATGACTTTGCCCCGATCGCCCCCGCTCAATCGGTTCGGTCAAAGCCAGCGATCGCTCGCCCCGCCAAGCAGCCCAAACCCTCTGCGCCCGGTTTAGCGACTCAAATGCTGCACTCGCTGATGGCAGAGCTAAGCGTTCTGTGGCTCTTGCTGCTAGGAATGTTCCTGGTGGTAGTGTCTTCGGGCGTGTTGGCGGCTAGCCAGTGGCAGCGATTTCCGGCGGCGGGGCAGTACGGCATTTTGTTGTTTTACACGCTGGGCTTTTGGGGAACGAGCATTTGGGCAGGCAGGCAGCACAATCTGCGGCTGACCGCTCAGGCGCTACGAGTGGTGAGTCTATTGCTATTGCCCGTAAATTTCCTGGCGATGGATAGCTTTGGCTTGTGGAGAAGCGGGCCAGGAGTAGGAATTGTGGCGATCGCCACGCTCACCCTGACTGCCCTCACGGTCTACCATTTCCAGGCAAATCGTCAGAATGAGCCGCGCCAGAGTCGTCTCACGTTGATCAACCATTTGGGACTCAGTTACCTGCACTGGGGCTGGAGCATACCCGGATTTGCGCTAATCGCCGTTTACATGGGCGTGATTGCTACTGTGATCATTAACCTGACTCAACGCCACCGAGAAACTGCCTCCTTAGAGCGTCCCAGCCGTTTTCCCTTTAGCCTAAATCGGGCACTGATCGTTTATGCTCTGGCGATTTTGCTGATTCGGGCAATCTTCATTGCTGGGGTAGAAATTGAGCGGCTAGGCTTGGCCGTTGGACTCTGCGGATTCCTGCTAGCGTGGCTGGCGCGGCAGGACGCTGTTCAACCTGAGCGATCGCCCCTCCCGCCCTCTCTGCCTCCCTCTCAACCTGCAAACTGGGAAACCGTCGGGGGAATTTTGCTAGGGCTGGGCTGGCTGATGTCAGTCGGATCGATTCCCTGGCAGGCGCTCAGCGTGAGCGGGCTGGGGCTATGGTTCTTTGGCGATCGCCTCCTCCGTTTCCGCCGCCGTCGGGATCTGGTGATCCTGTTTCTGACTGGTTTGCAAACGTATTGGCTGACGGGGCGACTGCTGTCACAGGCCGTGCAGCAGCAAGTCATCACCGTAGCAACACAACTTACCGGAACCGAATCTATTCCTGGTTCACTACTTTGCCTGACCCTATTTCCCTATCTGGTTTTAACTGTTGCCGCAGCAGATTGGCTAGACCGCCGACCGCAGCGCAAGTTAGCCGCCTGCACCGACCAAATTGCCCTTATTTTTGCAACCGTACTGCTGCTGCTGAGCTTATTCAGCCCCGTCCTGAGAACGCTGACGCTGGCACTTTCTACAGGGACATTGGCGATCGCCAACCACCAGCGCTGGCTCCGAGACAGCACCTTCTTTTCCTGGACACAAAGCGCCAGAATCAACGAACTCATCCGCATCGGCAGCACAACACCCCCCACCCCCACTCCCCCACTCCTTCC
>JAAUTN010000030.1 GCA_012031415.1 Leptolyngbyaceae cyanobacterium SM1_4_3
GGAGAACCGGACGGAGAATTGTTCAAGAGTTGGTTCAGAGAATATACCTGTTCGGGCATTGGTGCGCGATCTGGAGAAGGGACGACAGATTCTACCTGCTGAAGCTGAGTTAGTCTTGGGTGACGTGTTGCAGCCTGAGAGTTTGAGAGGGGCAATCGCCGACTGTACTGTACTTCTTTGTGCAACAGGAGCCAGCCCTAGCTTAGACCCAACAGGTCCTTACAAAGTAGATTATGAAGGCAGCAAAAATTTAGTAGGCGCAGCAAAAGTGGCTGGAATTGAACAGTTTGTGTTTGTTTCCTCGCTATGCACTTCTCAGTTTTTTCACCCGCTCAATCTATTTTGGCTAATTTTGGTGTGGAAGAAACGGGCAGAGGAGTATCTGCAAAGCAGTGGTTTAGCTTATACGATTGTGCGGCCGGGAGGGCTGAAGAACGAGGATAATAGCGATCGCATCGTCATGTCCAGCGCAGACACGCTGTTTGATGGCAGTATTCCCCGTACAAAAGTAGCGCAAATTTGTGTAGAATCGCTGTTTCAACCTGCCGCCCGCAACAAAATTGTAGAAATTGTGGCAAAACCGGAGGCTGCTATGAAGCCATTTGAGGAGTTGTTTGCTAGCATAGCTTGATTGAAATACAAGCAAAAAGGTAGCCGACTCAGTGCGTCCATCGCCCTCTCAAGCTTCCGAAAAGCTTTCAGCCGCCGAGCAAGAGCAAAGTTCTGGTTCCCTCTGGCACTTTCTAATTATTTTGAGTATTGCGGGCATGAGCCTGATGCTCCTGTCTAAGGACTGGCAAGGGAGTTTAAATGGGCTGCCCCTTGATCCAAACTGGAATGGACACCCGATCCCGTTGGCAATGCGGGGCGGTGATCCTTACATTCGAGCGTTGATGCGAACGATTTCTGTGAGCGAGTCTAGCGATCCTCAGCCTTACTCAATTTTGTATGGAGGCGATCGCATTCAAGACCTCAGCCGTCACCCCGATCGCTGCATTCCAATTGTTGCGGGTCCAAATGTGGGCGACTGTACGACCGCAGCAGGGCGCTACCAATTCCTTACAACGACCTGGTTAGAGAAGGCTAGGGAATATCATTCGCAGCCTCCTGTCGTTCTATTTCGTAAAACCTATAGCTTTGCTCCAGAATTTCAAGATCAGGTCGTTTACGACTGGCTGACCGACTCTCAAGCCTGGGGAGTTGATCTGTCAGCATTACTCAGGTCAGGCAACATTGAGGAAGTACTGCAAATTCTTTCAGGCACCTGGACAAGCCTCGGCTATGGCATCGAACCCAACGCCATGACTGCTAGTTTGCCAGAGGTGTACCATGAGTTGCTCAAGGAAGAACTTCAAAACGCAGGACAGCTTTAGCGGCACGAGCAAAAAGTCTACAGTCAGCTAATCTTCAAAAATTTTGGTAGGCAAACCGTCAATACTCTTTTGATTTTTATTGTGCCAATATTGCTCAATGCCGCTGTTGCCTTTCTTTTCTGCCCAGTCAATCAGTGTTTCTCGCTGTTGTTTGAATTCGTAGAGCGGTACTCCAAAGCCACAGGACGTTTGAGCCGCTTCAATGTCTAGCACAATGACTTGGCGTTCTCCAGGAATAGCCTCAAACAGCGAGTAAAATTTCTGCCACTCTGAATGCCTGGGACGGATTGCTTTACCCTGCCCATAGAGTCGCAAAATTAATGGCTGTTCAGTGAAACTGCAAAACATAACTGTTAGCCGACCGTTTTCGTGCAGGTGAGCGGCTGTCTCATTTCCACTCCCGGTCAAATCCAAGTAGGCAACGGTTTTAGAATCAATGCACCGAAAAGTATCAATGCCTTTTGGCGACAAGTTCACTCGTCCCTCAATCGGGGCAGAAGCTGTGAAGAACAGCTTTTGTTCTGCAATAAATTCTTGCAGGGCTGGAGTTAATTTGCTGTAGAACTTAGCCATAGAAATCTAGCTACACGATGTCAACTCTACTTGACAATATCAGAGCTATGGAAGGAACCGATCTAAGGCTGCCTTTAACTCTTCAATTTCACCTTCAATGTTGCCTTCTTTGGCGGCCCGTCCCACGCACTCTGTCAAATGTTCGTCTAGGATGATTCGCGCAACTCGATCTAGCCCTCCACGCACGGCGGCGATTTGTACCAATACATCTGGACATGGACGGCTCTCCTGAACCATGACCTTGATGCCGCGAATGTGTCCTTCGATTCGCGAGAGCCGATTGATGATTCGGCGCAAGGACTCTTCACTATGGATATGAGGGTGGTTGGGCTGGTCTTCGTGAGCATGATCGGCGTGAGAGTGGTCGATCGCTGAATGTAGAGGTAACTCAGAAGCTGCCATGTTGGTACGATTGTTCACGTTTTCTCGATTCTATCCTAGACGCTCGTTCTCGACCGGGGTCAAAATTATTCTCTCAAGCCTATTTCATACAGACTAAGCAACACAATAGCTAGAATTTGACTAGATATGGCGACTCATAAGCTTTAAGGGATACGATTTTTCGCGAACTAACACCACAACCTTGTTAGACGCACCTTCCTAAGTCAGGATCGCTGTATCTTTTCTTAGAAGTTCAGCCTTTTAGCTACGTCGTTGAACTGACATCAACCGACGATTGACCCACATTTGCTCTGTGGTTATCAGTAGACGCTATGCAGATCTGTGATTTTTTCTCTTGCTTACAACGCTTACAACCTATGATGATTCGTATCTTTGTGCTGTTTTTGGTGACAGTCTTGACGTTTGGGACGCTTCGAGTTGCTCCTGCGGGGGCAATTCCAACCTCTCTAATGGGTCAAGTTTTGGCACAGGCTCCTTCTGCTGCGGCTAGCACTGAAAGTTTTGTAGCAGCGGCTGTCAATCAAGTCGGACCCGCTGTTGTGCGGATTGACACAGAACGAACTATCACCCGGAGTGTTGATCCGTTCTTTAATGATCCGTTTTTCCGTCGTTATTTTGGTGGGGCAGCCCCTCAACCCTATGAGGAACGCCAAATCGGTCAGGGGTCAGGTTTCATCATTGACAGCAGTGGAGTTATTGTGACCAATGCCCATGTTGTTGATCGGGCGGATAGCGTTAGGGTGACACTCAAAGACGGGCGCACGTTTTCTGGAGAAGTGCGCGGTTCGGATGAGGTGACAGATTTGGCAGTTGTCAAAATTGAGGGAGACAATTTGCCTGTCTCACCATTGGGTGATTCTGATCAGGTGCAGGTTGGAGATTGGGCGATCGCCGTTGGAAACCCGCTCGGACTCGACAACACCGTTACCCTGGGAATTGTTAGTACGCTAAACCGCTCTAGCGCCCTGGTTGGAATTCCTGACAAGCGATTAGAGTTTATTCAAACGGATGCTGCTATTAACCCCGGCAACTCTGGCGGACCACTGCTGAATGCGCGAGGGGAAGTGATTGGAATTAACACGGCGATTAGAGCAAATGCAAATGGGATTGGCTTTGCGATTCCAATTAACTTAGCGAAGGATATCACCGATCGCCTGGCTAGAGGTGAAAGTGTTTCCCATCCATACTTAGGAGTACAGATCGCCACGCTTACACCAGACTTAGCCAAGCAAAATAACGATGATCCCAATTCCAGCATTGTCCTACCTGAAGTTAATGGGGTTCTAATTGTTGGAGTAATGCAAAATACGCCTGCGGCTCAAGCTGGGCTGCGTCGAGGTGACGTGGTTACTCAGGTCGATGGGCAAGCCGTAACGACGGCTGACCAACTGCAAACTCTGGTTGACCGGAGTGGAGTGGGCAGAACCCTGCGGCTGAGAGTACAGAGGGGCGATCGCACCCAGCAAATTTCTGTTCGCACAGCCGAACTTCAGCCTACTCCCTAGATAGCTGCATAGCTCTACGCGCCTACCTTAGAACCCGTTTTAGTATGAAAGCGAAAGCTTCCATACAGCAGGGCTTTACACTAAAACGTCTTGGCTGGGGGCTGGCAACAACACATCCATAAGATATGTCGGTAGTCATATTGACTAGAACATTTTAGTGGCGTGGCTCCGTCGCGCCACCAAAATGTCCACGATCTAACCACAGCTATAAATAAAGAGGGTGAGGAATATTCCTCACCCTCTTTATTTGTCCTTTACAACAGCTTTGAGGCTTATTCCTCCTCCTCCTCGTCTAGCTCATCATCCTCAAAATCATCATCCAGGATGGGAGAGTAAGAATCTTCTTCGTTCTCTTCCGGGTTGCCAAAGCTAAAGCTAGGACGGGCAACTTCAGGTTCTGAATCTTCTCGCACGCTACGTAAGCCCTCTGGCGGCGGGAAGACATCAAAGCCTCCCTCTAGCTCATAGGTACGAGCAGTGCGATCGTCCAAAACGACATCTTTGAGATCGACATCATCATCAAAAACGCTGCCATCGAAGCTTAAATCCAGGTCAGGGCTACCCACTTCTTCATAAGCATTGAAGCCAGTACCTGCTGGAATCAAGCGACCAATGATTACGTTTTCTTTCAAACCTCGCAACCAATCTGACTTTCCTTCGATCGCCGCTTCCGTTAGAACCCTGGTAGTTTCCTGGAAGCTAGCAGCCGAGATAAAGCTATCCGTATTCAAAGAAGCCTTCGTGATCCCCAGCAGCATCGGTGTATATTCAGCAGGCGCACCGCCTGTAATAGACATAGCCTCGTTGACCTGCTCAATCTGGTGCATATCAACCAGCTCGCCCGGAAGCATACTGGTATCGCCACCGTCGTCCACTCTGGCTTTTGAGGTCATCTGCCGCACAATCACCTCAATATGTTTGTCAGAAATGTCAATGCCCTGAGACTGGTAAACAGACTGCACCTCATTCACCAGGAAGTTTTGCACCTTCTCCAAACTGATCAAGGCAGACTCATGAACGCCTCGCGTTTCCCGGTGAAGTTTGAAGAAGACTTCTAGGATTTCGTGAGGGTTAGCAGGACCGTCGGTGAGCGGTTCCGCTGCCAACACTTCCTGTCCGTCCACGACGATGACATTTTGACCAGGGCCAATGGGGTATTCCGTAATCACACCGTCTGCTTCAATAATTTTGACCTCGACGGTTTCATCGTCGCTATAAACGACTTGAGCCGTACCTGGTCGAGCCGCTAAAATGCACGCTTCTTTTGGCTTACGGGCTTCCAAAAGTTCTTCAATTCGGGGTAAACCCTGAATGATGTCTCCAGTTTTTGTCCGTTCAAATACCAACAGCACCAGGTTGTCGCCCCGCTGCACCAAATCTCCGTCATCAATGTGTAGAACCGCGCCAGGCGACACTCGATAAGGGCGGGCAATTCGTAATGTTACGCTTTCGCCTGTCACCTGAACAACTTGCCCCGACTCTTCTAATCTGATTCCTGGAGCGATTTCTGTCGCAGAGACAAGCAAATCACCCCGCTGCACAGTTGCCTGTTTGCCGTTCAAGTCCACGCTAACGCGATCGACATCACGCACGACAAGAATTCGTCGAATTGCTTCTGCGCCTTCTCGAATACCGCGAATTTCGCCAGCTTCCTTACACTGAATTTCAGTCCGAGCAACGACGGCACCTGGTGCAATTTGGTCTCCATCTTTGACCAGAATTCGAGTTTGAGTGCTGCCCTGGGTCTGGTCGGCTGCTACGTCTCGGCGAATCACGAGTGATTCTAGAATAACTAACTGCAAGCGCAGCGACTCTGGGTCCGATTCGTCAGGAACAAGCTCAATATCTGCCGCCAGTTGAGGAGCATCTTTGTCAATTTCCAGTATCAGTTGGGTCCGCAGCAGTTCCAAGCCTTCGACCGATTTAACCCGCTCACCATCCTTGTAGGGAATGCGTTGAATTGCTCGAAGCTGAATGGAGCGTCCCGCTTCCTCATTGGTCGATTCTTGACTTGGTACCGAGGGGATATCTGGAACAGCAAACTCGGTGACGGGACGCAATAGCAGTGCTGGACCTTCAGGAGTTTCTACGTATTCAACGTAACGGAGATCACTAACGGTCAGTCCTGGCATGACTTCTTGCCCTGGGTTGGCAATCGAGCCATCCTTATTCATCACTGCTTCGGGATTGTCTGCCATGTGCAGTTCACCGGGCTTGATCACGATTTCGCGCAGAATATCGTTTTTCTGGGTGACTTCGACGACTCCGTTGCTTTGGCAGAAAATGTCTTTAACGACTTCTGTCCCAGCCTCGACATACTGACCATCCTCGACCAGCAGCAGTGAGATGTCCTTGTTAACCTCGTGAGATTCTTCTGGAATCCACAGCAAAGTTCCACCACTAACAACCTCGTAGCCCTGCTTGGCTTTACCTCGCTTAGCAACCTCTACGCCAGAGTACTTAATGATTCCGCCCGTTTGAGTGTGGTAGCGATCGTCAATTAGTTCAGCAACAACCTGGTTATTCGTTACTTTAGTGCCAGGGGTAGCAATTAGAGAGAAGCGCTGGTTGTAGGGAGTCTCGATCAGGTAGTGTTCCCGACCCTGGAAACTTTCAGCATGAACTTTAGCCTGATCTAGCAGAACAGAGGCAGTAATAATCTCAACTTCGCGTCCGCCTTTGCCTTCAGTTTCTTGAGGGATACGAACAACTCCACCGTGTTCTGTTACCAGCTTGGTTTCTGCCAGGATGCTGCTGGCTTCAACGCGATCGCCATTCTTAACCACAGGTTCTGCGCCAGGAGGCAAGTTATAAACTTCACCCGAAAGAATCCAGACTAAGCCACCTCGCTGAGCAATTCGGGTAGTATTGCCCTGACGATCTTTCTTCTCTTCTGGAACAAGATCGGCAAACTTTACCTCACCTGCCAGGTCAGAAGCAACGTCTTTAGTCGCTTTTTCTGTCACCTTGCGAACCCGACCTGCGGCAGGCATTTCAGCTACCATCTGTCCTGCCTTGACAGCAGTCCCTTCCGGCGCAAACAGGATAGAGCCGGAAGGAATCGTGGACGTTTCCTTCTCACCGCTAGCAGATTCAACGGTAACATCAACCGTCGCTTCCATGATCAGTGCATCTTCACCGTGACGGGTACGGAACGCCCGCGCTCTCAGTTGCTTCGGTTTAGACAGGCGCACTACGCCATCAAACGATGCCCGAATTTGAGGTACTGTTTCACCCGTGAAGGTACCGCCCGTATGGAAAGTTCGCATGGTGAGCTGCGTTCCTGGCTCACCGATGGATTGTGCAGCAATGATCCCGACGGCTTCACCCAAGTCAACCATATAGGCATGGGCTAAGCTCCAGCCATAGCAGTGCTGGCAGACTGAGCGAGTAGCTTCACAGGTAAGGGGCGATCGCACCACCACCTCACTAAGTCCTAACTTGCCTACCAGTTGAGCCAAATCATCAGAAATAGCTTGGTTGCGGGGTGCAACGACTTCACCCGTTTCCGGATGAATGATGTCTTGAGCGATAACTCGACCCAGTAAACGATCTTTCAACGGAATCAAAACCCGCTCACCATCTGTCATGCTGCGAACGGGAATCCCCCGTTGGGTACCACAATCTAACTCTCGAATAATTACATCCTGGGAAACATCCACCAAACGACGAGTCAGATATCCAGAGTCCGCTGTTCGCAGCGCCGTATCTACCAAACCTTTACGTGCGCCGTAGGAAGAAATAATATACTCTGTTACAGTTAAGCCTTCTCGGAAGTTGGTTTTAATCGGCAAGTCAATAATTTCCCCTTGCGGGTTTGCCATCAGACCGCGCATCCCCACCAGCTGACGCACTTGAGAAATGTTTCCGCGCGCTCCAGAGAACGCCATCATGTAAACCGAGTTCAGCGGATTGCTAGACTCAAAGTGCCGCACTACTTCATCTTTCAATTCTTCGCTGGTATCGTTCCAGGTATCAATTACCTTCTGGAAGCGTTCGACTTCAGTAATATCGCCTCGGGTGTAGCGCGTTTCAGTTTGACGAATTTCCTCTTCGGCAGCTTCTAGTAAGCGGCGCTTGCTGGGTGGAACCTGCAAGTCATCTACACTAATCGAAACTCCCGCCTTGGTCGCGTATCGAAACCCTAAATCTTTCAGCTCATCTGCCATCTGAGCCGTCCGCGCCGTGCCATAGTTAGTAAATGCCCAGGCAATCAGCCTGCGTAGCTGTCCCTTATTAACAACACGATTACGGAAAATAAATTCTTGCTCTGGCTTTTGAGTTGAATTTTGCTCTGCCATCATTTGTCTCCGCCCTATAAAGAATAGCGATTAGCGATCAGCAGTCAAGCGCAATTCAGCTAACTGAGTTGCAGCAGACCGCTGACGACCGGATTACCTCGGCTTAAACCAAAGCATTTTGAATTGTTCGGTTGTAGATGATGCGCCCGGGAGTGGTTCGGATGTATTGGGAAATCCGGTTTCCTTCTGCATCCTCTCGAACCCGGCGAAACTTGTAGTATCTTGTGACCGTGCCATCTGACGATTTTTCTTCTTTCAGCACCTCGTTGCCTGAACCGCCATCTTCAACTGCGCCCTCAAACCGCACCCAGACATAAGCGTGAATGTCTACCACCCCTGTTCGTAGGCCAAAATTGCGTCATCCAGAGTTGAGAAATAGCGACCTGCGCCTTTCTGCTCAATTGGGTTTTCGGCAGTCAGGTAGTAACATCCCAGTACCATGTCTTGGCTAGGGGTAACGATAGGCCGACCTGTCGCTGGAGAGAGAATATTGTTTGATGCCAGCATCAGCAGCCTGGCTTCAGCCTGAGCTTCTAGAGAGAGAGGGACGTGTACCGCCATCTGGTCACCGTCAAAGTCTGCATTGAATGCAGGACAAACCAACGGATGGATCTGGATAGCACGCCCCTCAACCAAAATTGGCTCGAACGCCTGAATGCCCAAGCGGTGAAGCGTTGGAGCTCGGTTTAGCATCACAGGATGCCCTTCGATCACTTCTTCCAACACATCCCAGACGCTAGGATCGTTGCGTTGAATCAGTTTTTTTGCTGCTTTGATGTTGTTAACTAAGCCCTGGCGAATCAGTCGATGAATCACAAAGGGTTGGAACAACTCAATCGCCATCTCTCTGGGCAGACCGCACTGGTGAATCTTCAGCTTGGGGCCGACCACGATTACAGAACGCCCCGAATAATCGACCCGCTTACCCAACAAGTTTTGACGGAATCGACCCTGCTTTCCTTCAATAATGTCGGAAAGAGACTTGAGGGGTCGGTTGTTTGCTCCAACGACAGTACGACCGCGACGACCATTATCAATCAGCGCATCTACGGCTTCTTGCAGCATCCGTTTCTCATTACGGACGATGATTTCAGGAGCCAAAATCTCCTGGAGACGAGCCAAGCGGTTGTTTCGGTTGATGACACGGCGGTAAAGGTCGTTTAAGTCAGAGGTGGCAAATCGTCCACCATCTAGCTGCACCATCGGGCGCAGATCGGGCGGAATCACGGGGATCACCGATAGCACCATCCACTCAGGGAGCGATCCCGTTGCAATAAAATTATCGATTACCCGCAGACGCTTAATCAGCTTGGCGCGTTTTTGTCCTTTTGCCGTCGCAATCTCTTCCCGTAGCTGCTCTGCTTCTGCTTCCAGACTTAGGTCTTGCAGCAACCGCTGGAGAGCCTCTGCGCCGATGCCAACTTCAATGCCTGTAAGCTGAGAATCTTCGCTGTAAAGCTGGTCTTCAATCTCAATCCACTGGTCTTCGGTGAGAAGCTGCTTGTAGGTGAGGTTCTCAGCATTACCGGGGTTTAGCACCACGTAGGCGTTGAAGTAAACAATTTGCTCTACATCCCGCAGCGGCATATCTAGCAAGATCGCCATATAGCTAGGGATGCCCTTGAGATACCAAACGTGAGCCACAGGAGCGGCGAGCTTGATATAGCCCATGCGATGACGGCGAACGCGAGATTCTGTCACTTCCACGCCGCAACGTTCACAGACAATTCCCCGGTGGCGAACTCGCTTGTATTTACCGCAATGGCATTCCCAATCTTTTGCTGGGCCAAAAATTCGCTCACAGAACAGTCCATCCATTTCCGGCTTCAGCGTCCGGTAGTTAATGGTTTCGGGTTTGGTCACTTCACCAACCAGCATTCCGTTAGGAAGAGTTCGCTCTCCCCACTGGCGAATTCGCTCTGGTGACGCTAGACCAATCTTGATATAGTCAAACCGCTGTTCTAGCTTCGGCATTGCTAATAATTTCCTCTTTATCCTGGCAATTCATACAAACCCGTTGTCAGGCGTAAGCAGTCAGCTATGTGCAAGCTTGTAACTGACTGCTGCCCTGACCATTAGCTGCCTAATCTTCTACTTCTTCCATTTCGTCGCGAGAAATCGATTCGTAGGTGGGGCGAGATGGAGTGCGACGATTGCTTACATCTGCCATCAGGTCAACTTCAACGTCCCGGCTGGTTCCGTCTTCCTTGGTTTCCAGCTTGTGAGCTGCGATGTCCAAGCAAAGGGATTGAAGCTCACGCATCAATACCTTGAAAGACTCTGGGGTTCCGGGGCGAGGAATTGCCTTGCCTTTGACGATCGCATTGAGCGCTTCGTTGCGTCCTTGCATATCGTCTGACTTAACAGTTAACAACTCTTGCAGCGTGTAAGCCGCGCCAAAAGCCTCCAGCGCCCAAACTTCCATTTCACCAAAGCGCTGACCGCCTTGCTGCGCCTTACCGCCTAAAGGCTGCTGAGTAACCAGCGAGTAAGGTCCAGTAGAACGAGCGTGAATCTTGTCATCGACCAGATGCACCAGCTTCAGCATATAGGCTGCGCCTACCGTTACAGGGCGATCGAAAGGTTCACCCGTCCGACCGTCATACACCTGAATCTTGCCTGGTGTGTCAGGGTTAAACACCCAGTCCTGACCCGTTGTGGACCGAGCTTCCTGGATCTTGCCGTGCGTGGTTGTTCGCGATGCCTCTTCGCCGTACATTTCGTCGAAAGGAGTCATCTTGAAGCGCACACCCAGGTTGTGTCCAGCCCAACCGAGCAGGCATTCAAACACCTGTCCCACGTTCATCCGGGAGGGAACGCCCAGAGGATTTAGCACGATATCGACCGGAGAGCCATCTGGCAGATAGGGCATATCTTCTTTGGGCAAAATCCGGGAAATAATACCTTTATTGCCGTGCCGACCTGCCATCTTGTCGCCGACCTGAATCTTTCGCTTCTGGGCGACATAGACACGGACGACCATGTTGGCACCGGGAGGAAGCTCATCTCCCTGTTCGCGGGTAAACTTCCGGACATCTACAACGCGACCTTTTTCGCCATTGGGAACGCGCAAAGAATTATCGCGCACGTCTCTGGCTTTTTCACCAAATATTGCCCGCAACAGCTTTTCCTCTGGCGGTTGATCAGACTCTCCTTTGGGAGTGACCTTACCCACCAAAATGTCTCCTGCTTCTACCCAGGCTCCAATCCGAATGATGCCGTCTTCATCTAGCTGACGCAGAGCATCCTCACCCACGTTGGGAATTTCACGGGTGATTTCTTCAGGTCCAAGCTTGGTCTGACGAGCTTCGATCTCGTACTTCTCAATGTGAATGGAAGTATAAACATCGTCGTAAACCAGCCGTTCGCTGATTAAGATAGCATCTTCGTAGTTATAGCCTTCCCACGGCATATAAGCGACGATAACGTTCTGCCCAAGTGCAATTTCACCACCCTCGGTGGCAGAACCGTCTGCCAAGACTTGACCCGTGACAACGCGATCGCCTACAAACACAATCGGTCGCTGATTCAAACAGGTGTCCTGGTTGGAGCGCTGATATTTTTGCAACAGATGCTCTACTTCCTTACCGCCAGCGTTTCTAACTCGGATACAGTCAGCATCGACATAAGAAATCTCTCCATCCGAACGACTGATTGTAACCATGCCAGAGTCACGCGCTGCTTGAGCCTCTAATCCAGTACCGACTAGAGGACGCTCAGGACGCAGCAGTGGAACTGCCTGCCGCTGCATATTAGAACCCATTAGTGCTCGGTTCGCGTCATCATGCTCTAGAAAAGGAATCAGTGAAGTCGCTACCGAAATGATTTGTACAGGCGAAACTGCCACGTAGTCAACTTCGCTAGGTGTGGTTGTGGTGAAGTCTTGACGGTAGCGAACAGCAACAGACTCCCCCAGAATGTAGCCATTCTCGTCTACCGGGATATCTCCTGGCGCAACTCGCAAATCGTCTTCTTCATCTGCCGTCATATAGAGAGGCGACTGCTCCTTGAGAACCCGTCCATTCTCAACAGGGTAGAAGGGCGTTTCAATAAACCCGTAAGCATTAACGCGAGCGTGGGTTGCGAGGGAACCAATTAAGCCTGCGTTTGGACCCTCAGGAGTCTCAATGGGGCAAATGCGTCCGTAGTGTGATGGGTGAATGTCTCGCACCGCAAAGCCTGCCCGTTCACGAGTTAAACCACCGGGTCCAAGGGCACTGAGGCGACGCTTGTGCGTCAACTCCGCCAGCGGATTGGTTTGATCCATAAACTGCGAGAGTTGAGAAGAACCAAAAAATTCTTTAATCGCAGCAACCAGAGGCTTGGGGTTGACCAGTGAAGCCGGAGTCAGAGAGTCAGCATCAGAAACAGTCATTCGTTCCCGGATGATGCGCTCCAAACGGTTCAAGCCAACCCTGACCTGGTTTTGCAGCAGTTCGCCGACTGAGCGAACTCGACGATTACCCAGGTGGTCGATATCATCCACGCTGCCAATGTCAAACTCTAAATTGATTAGATAATCAATTGCCGCCAGGATGTCTTGAGGCGTTAATACCCGCGTTGCTTCGGGAACACTGAGTCTGAGCTTGCGGTTAAGTTTGTAGCGGCCTACTCGCCCCAAGTCATATCGCTTTGGATCAAAGAAGCGAGAGTCTAAAAGCTGTTGTCCACCCGAAACCGTAGGAGGTTCACCAGGACGCAGTTTGCGGTACAGTTCCATCAACGCCTCTTCTTCGCTGAACTGTCCCTCCTTCTCAATCGTTTTCTGGAAATATTCGGGGTGGCGCAGCGCATCAAAAATTTCTCCGTCGCTCAAACTCAGCGCTTTTAACAAAACCTGAGCCGATAGCTTGCGTGTCTTATCGATACGAACCCAAACCAGGTCATTTTTATCCGTCTCAAACTTCAGCCAGGCTCCCCGATTAGGAATTAAGCTGGCATTGTAAGTGCGTCGCCCGTTTTTGTCCGTCTCGGCTTTGTAGTAAACTCCTGGGCTGCGAACAATCTGATTGACGATGACTCGCTCTGCACCGTTGATAATAAAAGTTCCCCGGTCGGTCATCAGCGGCAAATCTCCGATGAAGACTTCTTGCTCCTTAATTTCTCCGGTTTCTTTATTGATTAGCCGAGTTGGAACATACATTTGAACGGCATAGGTACTATCTCGCCGTTTTGCCTCATCAACATCATATTTTGGACGTTTGAGCTTGTAATCCTTTCCCAGGAAGTGCAGTTCCAGTTTGCCTGTATAGTCGGTTATGGGTGAGAAACTTTCTAATTCTTCGATCAGTCCTTCTTCTAGAAACCAGCGAAAACTAGCCCGTTGAATCTCAACTAGATCTGGCAGAGCGAAGGCGGGTGCAGTTTGGATTAGGTTATTCATGCGTCTCCTTGAACGGGTCACGCTCAGGGCGAGTCCCAGATATTATAGTATCTACGCGGATATGTCAACAAAAAAGTTCAGACCTCAAAGCAAGAGGACTGAAGCCAGGTCGAAACTAGATAGGTTTGGTCTTAGCTGAAAAGCTTTGGATGAGTTCCAATATCGGAGAGTAGCTTGGGGTAGTTCATTCGTAGCTAGAGGGCACCACGCTTGGCGGAACGGCAAAACTTTGTCTAAAAGGTCATTGGACAGAGACTCCGCTAGCTTATGTGAACCTTCAGGGACAAAACATCTGGGATGTGGATCTAACTGCTAATTCACAACCTTTACTTTTGTCAATGGCTTTCAATGATTGTACACACCTAAACACCATTATGTCGCAAGCATTTCAATTCGTGTTGCCAGTTTTCTGGCAAGGTTGAGTCGAGATTGATACGGTTAGCCGATCGCCAGAGGACGGGGCAGGTCGGGAACATTGACTAGAGTTTGGCTTTCGCTTGCCGTAGGATGAGGCAGTGACAACCTAAACAGACAACAAGCGTTTGCTGTAGTTTGGGTGGCAATTTCCTCCAGTGAAACTTGGCGCAAACGAGCAACTTGCTCAGCTACGTGGCGGACGTAGGCAGGTTGGTTGCGTCGTTCGCCACGCTTTGGCACTGGCGACAAGAAAGGGCAGTCAGTCTCAATTAGGATGCGATCGCTGGAACCATTTGCGCTGAAGCCTGCACCTGAAGGGCATTCTTAAAAGTCACAATGCCGCTGAAGCTGATATAAAACCCCAAATCTAGAAACCACTGGGTTTCTTCGGGGGTGCCACTCCAGCAGTGCATCACGCCTTTGACTGGTCCATGCTGATCCCAGAAAGAGCGCAACAGCTCTGCCATTGCATCGGCAGCATCGCGGCAGTGGACAATAACTGGCAAATCAAGCTGTTGGGCGATCGCCAACTGAGCCATAAAGACGGTCTCTTGCTGCTCGCGATTTTCAGCTTTGTAAAAGTCTAATCCGGTCTCTCCAATTGCCACGACTCTAGAATCGGATTGAGCCAGAGCCAGAATTCGTTCAGCCGAATTAGCCTCCCATTTTTCTACATCCAGCGGATGTAAACCCACTGCAAAAGATAATTCAGGGAACTGATCGGCAATAGATTGAATGCTGGTGAACTCAGTTGGTTCGACGCAGGAATGCACTAGATGCACAACCCCGACCTCCCGCCAATTTTGAGCGATCGCCACCAAGTCAGGCTGAAAACTCTCAAAATTGAGATGAACGTGGGTATCAATTAGCTGCATATTTTCCTGCGGCTCGAATCTGCTAAAACCTTCATCCAACTCTAAGGAGCGCTCCTGAAAAGCACTTAAGAAGCTTGAGAAACGGGTGCTTCATGCGCTTTTAGAACTTTTGCAAGGCGAGATTTCTTGCGGGCACCGTTATTTGGATGAAGTACACCCCGCTTGACCGCTTTGTCGATTTTGCTGTACGCCGCAGACATTCGCTGCTGCACTTCCTGCATTGATTCAGGAGTCGGAGCAGCAGCATATTGCTCAACAGCCGTAAGGTAGCGTTTCATCAACGTTTTCACGGCTGACTTGTAAGATTTGTTGCGAAGGCGGTTGCGCTCCGCGATTTTAACTCGCTTGATAGCTGACTTGATATTTGCCACAGTTAATCTTCAGGTTTATTAGTTGGTTGCTTAGGGGAGACTTGGAATACTTACAGTGACTAATCATTCTAGCGAATGATTTGAGAAATTGCCAGACAAGCAAGTCTAGCATCTGTTGCAACAATACATATCATCGGAAAATCCAGGTTAAGCTAGATGCATACGGGTTTAGAATAGCGGCTGTAACCGCTAGAATTTATGAGGCTTAGCAACCCTCAGAACTTGTTGGAGTTGAGCGGGTTATTCCGGGTTTGGCATTTCTAAATTAAAGTGGCAATGCTGCGAATTATTACTCAGCGGTCTGAAGCACGAACCGAATTGCGGCGGATCTGCGATCGCACCCACGATGACCAGGTTGTCCACAAAGAGGCAACTGTTCGGGAAGTGCTTCAATCGGTCAAACGTCAGGGAGATCGTGCCCTGCTGCACTACACGGAAGAGTTTGACCGACAGCTTCTTAAGCCTGAGGAGTTGAGGGTTAGCGGTTCAGAGCTTGATGCAGCCTATCAGCAGGTCTCAAAGGAGTTGCTGAACGCAATTCGATTAGCCTGCCATAACATTGAAGCTTTCCACCGCCAGCGCGTTCCTAAAAGCTGGGTGCAGTTTGGGGATCACGAGGTTGTTTTAGGAAAGCGCTATACCCCCGTAGATCGAGCAGGGCTTTATGTTCCGGGGGGGCGAGCCGCTTACCCCAGCACAGTGTTGATGAACGCCATTCCAGCAAAGGTGGCAAAGGTGCCGCAAGTTGCCATCGTGACACCACCGGGTCCAAGCAAGGCGATTAACGCTGCGGTTTTAGTAGCAGCACAGGAAGCAGGCGTACAGGAAATCTACCGAGTGGGCGGGGCCCAGGCGATCGCCGCTCTTGCCTACGGCACCGAAACGATTCCCAAAGTAGATGTCATCACGGGTCCGGGCAATATTTATGTCACCCTGGCGAAAAAGCTGGTTTACGGCACGGTTGGGATTGACTCTCTAGCTGGACCATCAGAGGTGCTAATCATTGCAGACAGCACGGCTAATCCTGCTCATGTTGCGGCAGATCTGCTGGCACAAGCAGAGCATGACCCATTAGCCGCCGCAATTTTGCTTACCCCAGACTCAGGACTGGCGCGGCAGGTAGTGGCAGAGGTTGAGAAGCAACTGATTAACCATCCCCGCAGTTTGTTGACGGAGAAGGCGATCGCCCACTATGGACTTGTGGTAATTGTCGATTCGCTTTCCACAGCGGCGGAACTATCTAATGAGTTTGCGCCAGAACATTTGGAGCTAGAGGTTGCTGACCCCTGGAGTTTAATTGAAGAAATTCGTCATGCGGGAGCGATTTTCCTGGGTTGTTCTACCCCTGAAGCGGTTGGAGACTACCTGGCAGGTCCAAACCATACCTTACCTACGTCTGGCTCAGCCCGCTATGCCTCTGCGCTTGGGGTAGGAACCTTTATGAAATCTTCTAGTTTGATTCAGTATTCTCCCGCCGCACTTCAGCAGGTTGCGGGGGCGATTGACGTTCTAGCTCAGGCTGAAGGTTTGCCCTCTCACGCTGATTCGGTCAGGCTAAGAATGCAGGATATGCGAGACGAGGAGCTACCGTAGAAGCTTAAGCCTGGACTGACTTGCTGCTCAAAAACCGCTGGAGTCGAAGCAGGCTTACCGTCTGTCCGAGACCCAGCGGCAAAATTGAGACTCCTGCCAAGCAAGACTGAATCCAGCCCTCACCCCAGTACCATTCGTGGTATCCGTCAATGCCCTGGCTCAGCAACAGGCGTAAACCATTTGGCTCAGATAATTCGACCTGATGCCGAATGGCTACAGGTCCGAGCCAGCTTGTGTAGATAGCACCTGAAACTAGCTGATCGGGAAGCCCCGCTGAGAAGGTCTGTGGAGCGAGCCACTGCTGAAACTCAGCCGGACGAAGAAGGCTATGGCGAATCTCTGTTTCTGAAGCCTTGACTTCAATGCGGAGATTACTTTGTTGAAAGATTCCTAGCATATCAACCGAAGAAAGCAGTCTCCTCCAGTATGACACTTGGGGCTAGAGGATCTGCGAGAGGAATTTCTGCGTCCGCTCTTCTTTAGGATTTTGGAAAAACTCTTCGGGCGTAGCTTCTTCTACCAGCACACCGCTGTCCATTAGCACGACGCGATCGGCGACTTCTCGCGCAAAACCAACTTCGTGAGTCACGCATACCATCGTCATCCCAGAATTAGCCAGGGTTCGCATTACGTCCAGCACTTCCCGCACCATCTCAGGGTCAAGAGCGGAGGTGGGTTCGTCAAACAGCATAATTTTGGGCTGCATAGCCAGGGCACGAGCGATCGCCACCCGCTGTTGTTGTCCTCCAGAAAGCTGCCCTGGAAACTTGTGCGCTTGCTCCAGAATGCCCACTCGCTCTAGCAATTGCAGTGCGACTTCTTCTGCCTTTGCTTTGGGCCAGCGACGCACCCAAATGGGCGAGAGTGTGACATTTTTCAAAACTGTTAAATGAGGAAACAGGTTGAACTGTTGGAACACCATTCCTACTTCGCGACGGATAGTCTCAATGTTCTTCAAGTCATGGGAAAGCTTAATGCCATCAATTTCAATGCTTCCTTTTTGGTAGGACTCTAGCGCATTAAAAGTGCGAATAAAGGTAGATTTACCGGAGCCCGAAGGTCCCATTACGACAACCACTTCGCCCTTGTTAACGGTCAAGCTGACCCCGCGCAAAACGTGAAAGTTGTTGTCGTACCACTTTTCAACGTCTCTCGCGATGATGACTTTTTCCGAACTAACTTCGGGCTGAATGGTATCAGTTTGAGCTTGGGTCATTTTATTTATTTCCTCTGAGGCAATAGGAGTGCGTCCTGTTAAAGGATTTTTGAAATCGTTGATGTTACTAGATTCTATCGTTTGAGCAGCGAACTGTTCTACTTGCTTTACACGTCAACATACCGCTGCTAGAAGTCTTTAAACTGTTAGCAATTACACTTAACGCTGTCCAGTTCCCAGTTGTCTTTCAAGACGACGACTGGCTAGCGCCATTGCATAGCAACAGCAGAAATAGATCACCGTGTCAAAGGCGTAGACTTCCTGGTAGCGCCCCAGAAAATTAGGGTTGGACAAAATAGATTGAGAAATTCCTAACAGTTCGGCAAAACCGACGATGGCGAGCAAGGAAGTGTCTTTAAATAAACTGATGAACTGACCCACAATGGTTGGAATAACGGCTTTAAGTGCCTGCGGTAGGATAATTAGAACTGTCACCAGAGGAGCGCTAAGCCCCAGGGCTTTTGCGGCTTCAGATTGCCCTCTGGGAATGGACTGCAAACCACCCCGCACGTTTTCGGCGAGATAGGCCGCGCTGAAGAGCGTTAGACCTGCGATCGCCCGTACCACCCGATCAATTCGCACATTCGGTGGCAAGACTAGCGGTACTAGCAGCGATGACATAAACAGAATCGTGATTAGCGGCAATCCTCGAATGATTTCGATGAAGCCAATCGACATCCAGCGGACAACGGGTAAATTGCTCTGTCGTCCCAGCGCTAGCAAAACTCCTAGTGGGAAGGAGAGAACAATACTGACAATCGCGGTGAGTAGCGTTAGCAACAGCCCGCTCAGGTCATCGAGCCTGACTTCTTGAAGAAACAAGCCTCCGCGAATCAGTCCAAAGACAACAAAGAAAATTCCTAACCAGATCAACGGCAGCCAGGAAACCAGGGTTGGAAATCGTTGTCCAATGCGTTGTCCAGCAAAGGCGGCGGCAACGCTCACCCCCAGTATTGCTAGAAGCAAGAGACTGGTGTTGAGGCTCACCGGAACTGCCAGTGCCACACAAATAGCCGCAATAACGCCTAAAACAACCAGCCCAGTTTGGTTGAATAGCCAGGTTGAGCGAGCTAAAATTCCCCAGGTTAGTCCGGCTGAGAGAGCAATGATGCCCAGTACCGTCCAGGGTCGCCACATCAGTTGAGCAGGATAGCGTCCCACAAAAAACAGTCTCAGGTTGGCTGAGATGACTTGCCATTGCGCTTGAGTGAAGATCCAGTTGAGCAACCCGTAGGCTAACCAGGCGATCGCCCCCAGGCAAACAACCGTCAGAATGGTGTTAGACCAGTCGCTAAACAGATTTCTCTTAGCCCATGCTACGGGGCTAATCTGAGCAGTCGGAGGAGCCGAAAGCGCTGATGGCTCTGGGTTTGTCGTGGTCATGAGAGTCAAAGGTAGAAGAACACGGGCAGCAACTTAACGTTCTTTAAGCTGAACAGAGCGGTTAAAGGTATTCATTCCTAACGAAATGATCAGGTTGATAGCCAGGTAAGTTGCCATGAGGATCAGGATCATTTCGATGGTGCGTCCAGTCTGGTTAGAAGTTGTAAAGGATGTGGCATACACGTCGGCATATCCTACCGCGATCGCCAAACTAGAATTTTTTGCCAGGTTCAAATACTCACTGGTCAGCGGTGGAATCATCACCCGCAACGCTTGGGGAAAAATCACCAGTCGCATGGCCAATCCCGGCTGCAACCCCAACGCTCTGGCCGCTTCCCACTGACCTTTGGTGACGGATTGAATTCCCGCTCGAACGACCTCGGCGATAAAGGCAGCCGTGTAAAAGACCAGTCCAAATAACACCGCTCCAAATTCTGGTGAGAGGTTTAACCCGCCCGTAATCGCGTTATCAGAGAGGTTAGGTCGCTCCCATTGAAGCCCAAAGACCAGAGCCAGCAGAGCCAAAACGCCGATGACAATCAAGATCAGTTGGAGCGATCGCCCCGACTCTCCTCGTTGCACCATTACCATGACGCGCCGCCGCCAAACAATCAAAGCTAACACTGCACTGACCAGCAAAAACGCAACCGATAGCCAGGTTTGCAGCGTTCCTGACGGCCAGGGCATATCTACCCCGCGCTGAGTCAGAAAAATTGGCCCTGGAAGACGAGGTGGATTTTGGAGATCGCCAGGAAGATTGAGGAAAACTGCAAAATACCAGCAAAATAATTGAAGCAACAGAGGAGTGTTGCGGAAAAGCTCCACATAGGTGCCAGCAATCTGCCTGAGCAACCAGTTATCTGAAAGGCGAGCGATTCCCACGGTGATTCCAACCACCGTTGCCAGAATAATCCCCAGAATCATGACGCGCAATGAATTGACGAGTCCGACTAAAATAGCCCGACCATAGGAATCGCTGGGGGTATAGGGAATCGGCGTATCGCCAATACCAAATGAGGCAGCCCGTCCCAAAAAGTCAAACCCAAATGTAATACCTAGAGCCTGAAAGTTACGAGCGATGTTGCTCCCCAGGATCAACATGACTGTGACAAACACAATCACTGCTATCACCTGACCCACAACTTTAAGAACGCGATCGTCACGCCAAAGTGGAATCTTTTCTTCATCCATTGATCTATATTGACTGATTGATCGAGAATATTGGGAAGGGGCTGGAAGTCGGGAAACACTCCGACTTCCAGCCCGATCGACCTGTAAGGATTGACTCACCATGTGGAGAACACACCACAAAAAATCTGTGGCTTAGGCAATTGAAAATTGCTGTAACGCTAGCTCTTGTCTACTGGTTTAGCTTTAGCGGAAAGGAGGTGAGTAGAGCAAGCCACCATTTGTCCAGAGTTCGTTAGGACCGCGCTCTAGCCCAAACGGTTCACCAATATTGCGCTCATAAATCTCGCCATAGTTACCCACTGCTCTCACTGCACGAGCTGCGAAGTCGTTGGGCAAACCCATGTCTGATCCTAAACTTCCTTCCAACCCCAAGAAAGTCCGAACGCTTGGATCTTCACTATTCTCAAATTCGCCGATGTTTTCAGCGGTAATGCCAAACTCTTCAGCCTGGATCAAAGCGTAGGTAATCCATTTCACTGCATCAGACCACTGCGTATCACCATTAGCAACGGCTGGGCCAAGTGGCTCTTTGGACATCACCACGTCTAGGACTACGTGATCGTCGGGAGTCGGTAGAGTTTCACGACGAGCCGTAAGCTGAGAGCGGTCGGAGGTTACACCCTGGCAGCGTCCTTGGGCATAGGCTGCATAAACAGCGTCTTCATCATCGAATACGATTGGAGTGAACTCAGCACCAATTTTTCGCATCTGGTCGGTTAGGTTCAACTCGGTTGTAGTGCCCGACTGAACACAGATAGACTGACCTGCTAGCCCTTCTAAGGCTGTAATGCCGCTAGCGGTGGATACCATCATGCCCTGACCATCGTAGAAGGTGGTAGGTGAAAATTCCATGCCAACAGAGGTGTCGCGGCTAATGGTCCAGGTCGTGTTGCGAATTAGCACATCTACTTCGCCCGACTGAACGGCAGTAAAGCGTTCTTGGGCGCTGAGGTTACGATATTCAACCGCTTCGGGGTCATCAAACATGGCAGCGGCGATCGCCTTGCACAGGTCAACGTCCATTCCCGAATATTCGCCCGTCTCATTGACGAAACTAAACCCAGGTAGCTGACCGTTTACGCCACAAACCAGAGAGCCTCGACCCAAAACAGTAGCCAGACGACCGCTAGATTCTTCGCCCTCCCCGGTTCCTGCCGTATCGGATGAAGAACTACAAGCCGCTATTGGTGCTACGGCAAGCATCATTGCCAATAGCAGAGAACCCCACTTACTCATATAAATCTCACTCACTAATGTCAACAAACAGAGATTAGTATTGGCACAATAGCAGATTGTCTGAAGTAGCTGCCCAAACGCTTAACAGGACTCAATCTGCACAGCAGACATAGGATCAACGAGCCTTGAGCTTCGCCTCTGCCGCCCAAGAGGAGAGCCTGATAAACAGGAACAAACCGAACTCCAGCTACTGCACTGAACTGTACTACCATCCAATGCTTTCGGCTTTCTGTTTGTATCTAATTGCACAATTCTCTGCCCCTACATAGACGCTAAATTGCGTAGAAGGGCTTGAGAAGAGTGAGAAGTTACATGAGTGAAGTGCAAAAATACTTAATTTTTTGAAGCTGGTCTAGCGACCTTGAGCCAAATCTCGAATCAGCGGCAGTCTGGACTGAATGTAAGCACTGAGCGCATCCAGTTCATGATGGTCAAGCGATCGCTCAGAGCGAACCTGACGCAACAACCACTGCACTAGACTAGAATCATCCAAACTTAAGAGAATGTTGGTTTGAGTCGTCTCGACCAAAGCCCAGAGTTGCCTCAACATCAAAGGAGTCATAGCGACCTTCCGTTCTTAAGCTTTCCTTTATTTTTCCCAAGATACCCGAATTTTGAGGGGAGTAGGATTCAGATCACACAAGACGAAACAAGAGTTACAAAACGCTTTACAAACTGATCGATAACTTGACTCAGAGCGTTTATGTTAAGAAAAGCAACATTTCCAGCTTAAAGGAAGTTGCCCTTTGCGATTCAACCTACCCCTTCCGTGCAGATACAGCAAACCGCACCTGCACAGAAGTTGTTGAGAAATATTAAGAGAGCAGTTTAGAAGGCAAACTGTGCCCGCAGGTTCCCCACGAAAATGGTTGGATTATCGCTAAAGTTATTGGCATTGCCAATCACATAGAACGCAGGAACCAGCGAAATATTGTCGGTTAGCGGGTAGTAATATGTCGCTTCAAATTCATATTGCACTCCGCCATCACCCCCGCCCGACACCAAAAACTCACGACCATCCAGCACAGAGAAAGGAATCATGTACGAAAGCGTTGCCAGTGCGCCCTCTTTCCCTAAATCAGGGAAAGCCAGCCCCGCCTGAAATGCCTGAGCATCTACATCTCCCGGCTCAATGTGCGTGATGCTGTAGGTGTATCGGCTAAAAATTCCGATACCAGGCGTAATCAACCAATCGAAATTGATATTAAATGTATCGGCAGTCGCGTCGTTCAAGCCACCACCCGCTCCATCGTCTAAAAGTCCATAGATGGGTTCTCCAGGTGCTCCACCCACTTGTCCAAATACAGCATTGAGGTTGGAGCGATTGTACAGCAACCGCACATTGAAGGTACTGCTAGGCGAGTAAGTGATTTCAGCGGTCAGGGTGTTTGTCCCGCCAAATAAACCTTCATCTGGATTAGAGGAAGTTCTAAACAAGTCACTGGGGAGAAATTCGTTATTTTCACCCAGGTAACCTACCCCCAGGCGAAACTGGTCGCTAAGTTGCCACAGCGCCACTGCACCTGAACCGCGATCAATCGTGTTAAGCAGCGTGCTGCCGATTGAATTAAAGCTGCTAGTGCCGTTTAGGAAGAAGGTGAAGTTGTTGGCATCAAAGTAGCGATACCAGTTAACTCTGGGGCCAACTATGACTTGCACATCGTCACCGACGGGAAATTCATAAAATAGCTCCCGGATGATTACGGTGACATCACCTATATCTACTCCAGCCGTCTGGTCGGTATAGGGCACCCCAAAAGTGTTGTAAAGACCTGCCGAAGCAAAAACATTCGCGGGTGAGTCTCCATTGCCCACCGCTAGCTGTGTCACCAGATTATCTCGCCCTGTAAAAGAAGTATTGAGTGTTAGCCAGACCAGATTGCTGAAGGTGATTTCTGGGTCGTCGGTGACTTCTGCGGTCAGGGGTCTACCTGTAACCGGATCTCGTCCTGCGGGTCGGATGACGGGAGGAGCAGTGATGTCAGACGTTTCTACTTGAATGTCTCCGTCTGCAAAAGCTCCGGTGAGGTTAAACCAAACCAGACCACTGAGGGTTGTCGTGGTAGAGAACTGGTTTGCTTCGAGTTCGGCAGTTTGGGCTTCCAGGGCATCCACTCGACCACGCAGACTGGCAAGCTCTGCGGCAAATTCTTCCTGGAGACGCTCAATGGTTGCTAAGTCTTCACGGGTTGCTGCGTCTTCTAACCCTACGGCAATTAGCTCGTTTACTCGGTCGAGACAGGCATTTAGCCCCGCTGCAAATTCGTAGCGAGTCAGGGCCCGATCGCCCCGATAGGTGCCATCGGGGTATCCAGCAATACAGCCATAGCGTTCTACCAGAGATTGCACGGCTTGAAAGGCCCAGTCGGTTGGCTGAACGTCAGATAGTTGGGAGACTGAGGTGAGTTGAGACATCGCCCTTTGGGAGGTATCTGCCGAAGCGGTTTGTCTGATCGAGGAAGATGACTCCGTTTCGGCTAAAGGAGAAGTGCGATCGCCATTCTCTGCAATTCCCGCAAGAAATTCTGCTGACGTTATTTCTGTCGCAAGTGTCTCAGTCGTAGATGCTGCTTGCGGCTTAGTTTTTTGGAGAATTAAGCGAGTTTCAGTTTCGCGGGCGATCGCCTCCCCTACACCAACCCAATAAAAAGCCAAAGCTGCCGCGTTCAGCAGCAGCATTTGCCAAAGGTACTTATGCATCTAATCCTCACACCAAGATTTATGGAATTTGAGGATGAACTTAGCAAAGGCACTCAGGGGGATATGTAATCTTAGCTACAAGAGAACGTCTAAAATCAGAAATGTCACCAATGCATCATTTGATCCGGGCACCATTTGATTCGGGCATTATTTAATCGGAGCATTATTTGATCCGGGCATTAAAAGCCTTCTGGGTCTTGCCCCGCAGGAGGAACAAGTTTGGCTTTAGGTTTTTGATCCAACTGAACTGCCTGCTGTAACGCAGCCTTTTCCCTGGCTCTTTGAACATAAGGCTGTAGCTGCGTGACAGCCCAACCGCTGAGAATACTTAAACCGTCCAGACTCATGCCCTTCAACAGCATTTCTACGCACCAGGTTTGCCGTGCCTGCTCAATTTGTAGCGATTGTCCGGATGGCGTAGTCAAGTTTTCTACCCAAATCTGCCAGCGCAGCCGAAGTTCTACTTCTGAAATTGGGCTTCCTGCTTCATTCAGAAATAGCGCAGACTGAGTATCCTTGCGGGTTTTGAGCCATTGTGTCAGGGGATTACGAGTCGCCGAGCCATAGCGCTGTCCCATGATCCACTGATTCAGGGGAACTTGACGAAACGTTCCTTGATTAATCTGAAGCAGATGTTGATGGATGTCTTGAACGTAGTGCGATCGCCGCAGCCCAGAAACCTCTGAAGGACTTAAACCTGCCCCAAACAGAACATATGCCAGGGCATAGTCTTGAGTATCTAGCTTTTTTGCTCGCTGTAAGATTACGTGAACCAGGCTAGCAGGCAAGTCAGCCGTGCTTTGTTTTGGACTTGCCAAACCAGGCTGAACTTCATTGGTGTCATCTGGTTTATCAAGCGTTGAGCGGTCGCCAGGTTGTTCTGAAGCCAGCATACTGCCTCGAAGCAATAGCTTTACCAGATCAGTGATGAAATCGTGGCGATCGCCCCAAAGCTGGTGAAATTCGCTAGTCAATTCCAACATGGCATATCCTAACAGCGCCAGGTTGAGGAATCCAGCCAGCTTTTCTACAGAAAAGTAATCTAGCGACTGCTCCTGAAGCACCGTTGCTAAATATTGCGCCGTGTAGTGATTGACCTGATTTAGCCCATGACCTAATGCCTGTCGATTTTCCAGAGAATATTTACCCGCCTCGCCAATTAGCGATCGCACAAGTTCTGGCATCTGATCTAGCTTCTGCAAACATTTTCCACCATAGGTACTAAACGCCTGAGCCACATCATCCGCATCGTTTGCCGTTTGCCCTAGAGATTCTCCCAAGCGAGTAAAAATTCGCGTGTCTTCAATTACCGCTAAGAGCAAGCCATGCTTGTTGCCAAACTGCCGAAACAGCGTCACTTCATTCACATCTGCTAGCTCAGCAATTTGTCGAGTCGTCGTCTCAGTAATGCCTTGAGCCGCAAATAGCTGAAGCGCCGCCTGAATCAAACGCTGTCGAGTTGAACTAGGTTGATGACTCATTGGAAAGATGCAAGTGGTACTTGCATTTGCACGGGAACATTGCTATGCTGAGAATGTAAGCAACACTTGCACTCTTCTTTTACTGTAACGGTATTCCTACCGCGTGAAGCCAAACTAACGAAAAGGAAAATTTAACTTCCTCCAGTGGCTTTCCTGAGTGGGCTGGATTGATGCAAGGCACTTTCTAAGGAAGATTTATGACTTCTAATTCTATTCATGCTGCCCCCGACAGCGGCGAGTCTCTGGTGCTAAATTGGGTAAACGTCATCTTTTTTGGCACAATCCATCTTCTGGCCCTGCTGGCTCCCTGGTTTTTCTCCTGGTCGGCTCTGGGTATAGCTATCTTTTTGCACTGGTTGCTTGGCAGCATTGGCATCTGTCTAGGCTATCATCGCCTCCTGACACACCGTAGCTTTCAGGTGTCTAAACCGCTGGAATACGTTATCGCTACCATTGGCGCACTGGCACTCCAGGGAGGTCCTATTTTTTGGGTTTCTGGGCACCGCCAACATCACCTCTACACCGAAGATGAACACAAAGATCCCTACGCTGCCAGTCGCGGATTTTGGTGGAGTCATATGCTCTGGTTACTTTACCCTCGTGCCCAGTTTTTCAAACGGGAAACCTATCAAAAGTACGCGCCTGATCTAGCTCGTGACCCTTACTATCGCTGGCTCGATCGCAACTTTTTGCTACTGCAAATTCCCCTCGGATTGCTGCTTTTCGCTCTAGGCGGTTGGTCTTTTGTAGTCTACGGCTCAATCTTGAGGGCAGTGTTACTCTGGCATAGCACTTGGCTGATTAACTCTGCCACTCACATGACTGGCTACCGCTCCTTTGAAGTAAAAGACGGATCTCGGAATCTCTGGTGGGCAGCCCTGCTTACCTACGGGGAAGGCTGGCACAACAATCATCACGCTCATCCGAATGTGGCCAAAGCAGGCTGGAAATGGTGGGAATTGGACATTACCTGGTGGGCGATTCAAGCGCTAAGAATGATGGGTTTAGCGAAAAAAGTAGTCACGCCGCCTCAAACACCAGTCTCTATCAATCAATAACTTACAGTGCTTCGCGCTGGAGTGCGTTTAGATTCTTTGTTGATGTAAGGTTGTTTGATTTTGCGCTGAGGATTGCAGATTAAATAACCTGTGGGGCAGGTGAGACACCCACTCGGACGGGGGCAAAATACCCAGCTTCATATAAAAACGGTATAAGTCCTGTAAATGTAGAATCAACAATGCAAAAAAGACTCTGCTCTATGCGTGGAGCAGAGTCTTTTTAAGTTTCCACACATTGAAATATCTAGACTTTCTGAGGAAATACAGCCTTTCTTTGTAAAAGCCAACTTGGTGCAGATAGTCCAAGCCCTGAACGATTAGAAGTATTTTGTATGGAAAAAGATTCTCGCTGCACATAACTGACGCAACCTTCGCCTTCACCAGAGTCAACGTCATAGGTGAAGGCACTTTGACCCTTGTTAGACTGGCGGTTGAGATGAAAGATAAAGTCAAATGGGGCATACTTCAGCCCTAATAACTCACCATCCATAAAGTGCAAGGCGGGTGAGTCAGGAAACCTAACATCATCTGATTCGCTATATCTGTTGTTGAGAAATTTGAAAAAAATCTTTAGCCCTTGAACAAGTCCAATAGTTTCAAATCCTTGTCCAGAAAGGATAGAGGCATCATAGCTAAAGAACCCTTCAAAGGTTTTACCCGCTAATAAGCCAGAACTGAGTTGTACTTTGAAGTCACAGGTAGTAGCACCCCATTCCCCTTTGGCATTAATAGAAGCGGTTTTTGAAGGTGCTTTGGCGATCGCCACTGTCGGTTTTGGGTTGAGATTAGTACTCATTTTTACCGTATATTGCTCTACGCGATTAAGTATGGGTGCAACTGCAACTTGCTAGCAGCCCTTATCGAGGCACGACGGATAGGAGGAGTTTGGAGCAAGCTGATCAGGTAAGCACTCTAATAAAAGCATATTTACTGGCAGGGCATTAGGCTACAGGCTTAATACGGACTTGAATCAAATAATACACAAGCTGTTTAAGTAGTTGCACCAGTATCTTCAAGGCGTATTGACAGCAAAAATGTCTGGAACAGCCGATAGTCCCTTGTAAGCAAGAATTTCCTTAGCAGGTTTGCGATCGCCATTACAAGCAATTCGCCGAGGGGCATCTAGCAACTGAATAGAAAAGCCGAAGCTACTGTATAGCTCAATAATTCGATCTGTTGCCTGATTTGAGGCCACAACGGGGCCGTTATGATGCTGTAACCATTCTGCTAGCCGAATTTGGTCTTGCCACTTAAAGTCGTTTGCACTGTATTTGGTGAACTCTACATCATAGGGCGGGTCAGCATAAACGAAGTCATCGGAGTGAGTTGGCAGCCTTGTGAAATCCATTGAGACAAACTCAAATTTCTTCAAAGCATTGATGTAAGACAAAAAATTTTCAACGTAGTGAATCGTTTTGTATCGACCAAAAGGAACGTTAAACTGGTTGCTGTTATTAAATCGACATAGCCCATTATATCCGGTGCGATTCATAAAATAGAACAGCTTGGCTGCATCCAAACTGTCTGCCTGGTCATTACGAACTAATTCATTGAACCTTTGCCGACAAAAATAGTAATAGTCAGAATCATTCTTTAAAGGGATATCAATCAGCAGCCCTTTTTGTAGCCAGCGGTAAAAGTTGATTAAATGCGAGTTTAAATCATTGAGTAAAGCTGACTCAGGCTGTAACCCCAGCGCAACAGCCATCCCTCCTACAAAGGGTTCTACTAATCTGAAGCTGGAATGCGACCCCTGGCTGACATCTCGAAGAGATCGCCAAATCCTCCTTAAAACTGGCACTAACCAGCGCTTCCCGCCGGCCCATTTAAGAGGAGGACTCAAAACTTCATCTCTGGCTAATAAAGCTTGAGCCACGAGTTCTCCTCATATCAAAAAACACAACTGCTGGGAAGATCTGCAAAGCGTCAAACATTTTTGTAATGATTTTGCCGTTCTTTGTTGGTTCGGTGCTAGCTTTCTTTAAACATTATTAATCTAGCTTACTCGCCGATCTCGAGCAATCCCATACGCAGAAATAGAGTCACCTACGATCTCACCTAATCGAGCATCAGCTTATCGACATATTTCTTGACCTACCCAAACAGCGCTCTCTCCACTAAGGAAGATGCATTGCTCCACTCTCTCCTGAGAGGTTAGAAGCAGAGATCAGGAGGTTAAGTTCACAAAATGTCACCGTTTTCATTGGTTTTTATTGCGGTCTTAGGAGTTGCATTTCTCTTATTTCTTGTAATTAAAGTTCGACTTCAGGCATTTGTTGCGCTACTGTTATCCAGTTTTCTGATTGCGTTACTAGCCAGGGTTCCGCTGCAAGATATTGCAGGTGTGATTCAAGAAGGAATGGCTAACACGATGGGCTATATCGCCATTGTGGTAGGTCTGGGTACGATGTTTGGCGAAATGTTGCGAGTAACGGGAGGTGCAGAACGACTCGCAGACACGCTAGTTGGCAGTTTTGGTAAAGAGCGTGCCCAGTGGGCACTAGCACTAACAGGGCTTATTGTGGCGATACCTGTCTTTTTCGACGTGGGTCTAATTATTTTGATTCCACTGGTTTATAGTTTGGCACAGCGAACAGGACGTTCTCTCCTATATTATGCGTTGCCCCTGGCAGCAGGGCTAGCCATCGCTCATAGCTATATTCCTCCAACGCCGGGACCCGTTGCGGTTGCTTCGCTGCTCGGAGCAGATCTAGGTTGGGTCATTCTATTTGGGATAATCGCGGGGGTTCCTGCCGTAATCGTCGGTGGAATTTTCTTTAGCAAATACATTGCTGGAAAAATTCATGTCGAAGTGCCTCAATACATGATGCTGGAAAATCAAACTCAACAAACTGAAGATGATTTTTCTAGAGTGTCCAAAGAGCCGCCCAGTTTTGGAGTAATTATTTCAATTATTGCAATTCCACTCGTGTTGATTTTGCTCAATACTATTGCTGGAGTTGTGTTGCCCGAAGATAACTTTGTGCGTAATCTATTGGTATTTTTGGGACATCCGTTTAGTGCTTTGTTAATTGCGGTACTGCTAGCCTTTTACTTCTTAGGAATTCGACACGGATATTCTCGTGCCCAAATTCAAGATATCGCGACCCGTTCTTTAGAACCCGTTGGTTTAATCATTCTGGTGACGGGTGCAGGTGGCGTTTTGGGGAGAGTCTTAGTTGAAAGTGGAATTGGCGATGCCCTCGCCGAACTGATGGCCGCATCCAATTTGCCAATTATTTTTCTGGCTTTCCTGATTGCAACGGCAGTACGGGTTTCTCAAGGTTCTGCAACCGTCTCAATGGTGACAGCAGCAGGCATCATGGCTCCAGTTGTTGAGGCAGGCAACTTTTCTGCCCCTCTAGTAGGGTTGATTACGATTGCGATCGCCTCTGGAGCCACTGTACTTTCCCACGTCAACGATTCCGGTTTCTGGCTAGTTAACCGCTACCTCGGTATGACCGAAGCAGACACCCTAAAATCTTGGACTGTCCTGGAAACAATTCTGGGCGTAGTCGGCTTTTTAGTCGTGTTTATAATTAGCTTCTTTGTCTAGTTCGTCCAGTAGTAGTGAGTAATGAGTAAAACTTCGATTACCCATTACTCATTACCCTCTCTATAAAATCAAAAATCAGATTCTATGAATTCAACTTACTTTATTGGTGTTGATGTAGGTACAACCAGTACTAAAGCAATTGTTTTTTCTGCCTCAGGTGCAAGTAAGGGTGCTGGCAATCAAGGATATCCTTTGCTGACTCCTCATCCATCTTGGGCAGAGCAGGAGCCAGAAGCTATCTTCACCGCTGTTATTGCTGCGGTTCGCGATGCCGTTAATCACGCCCGAATCGCAGCGTCAGAAGTGACTGCGGTTGGCTTTAGTGCAGCAACCCACAGCCTGATCGCAGTAGACCCTAAGGGCTATCCGCTGACTCACAGTATCATCTGGGCGGACAACCGAAGTACCCCTCAAGTGGAGCGTCTGAAGGGCAGCGGAAAAGGATACGAACTCTATCAGCGCACGGGCGCACCTACGCATCCCACTTCTTTAGTGACAAAGCTGCTGTGGATGCAGGAACACGATCCGGAGACGTTCAGTAAAGCTGCCAAGTTTGTATCTCTTAAAGAGTACGTTCTCCATCAACTCTTTGATGAATACGTGGTGGACTACTCTATTGCTTCTGCAACAGGCCTGTTTAATCCTGAACAGCTAGATTGGGATGAAGAAGCACTGGCGATCGCAGGGTTAAAGCGATCGCAGCTAAGCCAACTTGTGCCAACTACTCACATATTACGAGGTCTCAAACCCCGTTACGCAGAAGCAATGGGTTTAGCGATTGATACTCCAGTGGTGGTAGGTGCAAATGACGGAGCGCTAGCAAACCTGGGTGTCGGAGCAATTACCCCAGAACAGATAGCAATCACGATTGGTACAAGTGCTGCGGTGCGAACTGTTGCTCACGAACCGCTGATCGATCCAAAAGAACGTACTTTTTGCTACGCACTCACTAAGAACCATTGGGTAATTGGTGGCCCGTCAAACAATGGTGGAATCGTGTTGCGCTGGCTGCGAGATCAGTTCTGCCAGGCAGAAATAGTGCAGGCGAGGCAGCTAGGAGTTGATCCTTATGATCTGATGATTCAGTCGCTGCGACTGTTTCTGCCGGAGCGGAAGGATTAATCTTTTTACCCTTTCTATCAGGCGAACGAGCGCCCTACTGGAATGCCAATGCAAGAGGCTCATTTTTTGGGTTGGGACTTCACCATCAGCGATCGCACCTGATTCGAGCGGTTTTGGAAGGCGTACTGTTTAGTGTCTACAGCATCTACTTGGCGCTGCAAAACCTGACAGGCTCAGCACAGGTGATTCGAGCATCAGGTGGCTTTGCTCGGTCAAAGGTCTGGAGACAAATGATGGCTGATTTGTTTCAAGCAGAAGTTTTAGTTCCAGAAGTGTACGAAGGCAGCAGTTTTGGTGCAGCAGTGCTGGCTATGTATGCGGTCAACCTCATAAAGAACCTTGAGGAGGTTCAGCAGCTAATTCGTATCACCTACCGCCATCAACCCAATACTGTCCATGCATCTACGTATCATGAACTGTTTGAAATTTACGAACGTCTTTACCAAAATACAGTTGAGGAAGCCGCTCGTTTAGCTGCTTATCAGGTGAAGTAGCTGCAAATTAGTATGCTTTTGTTGGTCTAAAAGTTTAATTCGGAATCATAAAGTTCAGGGGAATCACGGTTTCTCAAATCGTCTGACCCCAAACGAGTTTCGCCCCAAAAAACAGGTAGTTAAAGTTTCCGTAATTTCAACTATTTTTGGCAGTTGAACACCAAAGAGTACCTACTATTTTTTACCGAATTCCTATCCAAACTTTGTCCAGGTTTATCTAGTTTGGCGACTGCTCCACCTAGACTAGAGAGTAGGCAGTAGCAAAAGCTACTTAATCAAATGTATGAGAGATCACTTTCGCATACTTGCTAAATCGCCCTCATTCCTCTGATCGTCAAAGTCGCGAGACAGAACATGATTCGCCCCATAATCGTGCCTCGCGGCTAAAACCTGTCAACACAACTTGAATAAATTTTGGAGACATCCAGCATGGTAAAGGCTCTTACGCGAGTTTTATTGGGAACTGTTGCGTGCTTGAGTATAGGGGCGATCGCCAGCCCATCTCACGCAGCAATACTCAACCCCCAAAACATCACTTTTGACACGTCCAACTACAAAACCTACACAGGTGGATCTAACGGCACTTTTTCCGTCAATAATTCCAGTGCGGCTGTAGCAGCCTTACAAGACAGTGACCCTACCTCCAATGTAGAACTGTGGCAGTCCACTGAAAGCCCCACTGCTAACGTTGGTTTCAGCGGCACGCTTAGTAACCACACCGTAACAGTGCAGAGCGTTACAGCCGCTGACTGGGCAGCGTTTGGCAATCAATGGATGAATGACTTCATCGCCTCAAATAGCCAAATGAGTAGTCTCTGGTCAACCTTGAACCCTAACCTCAAGGCAGTGGCACAATCCTCCATCATCACATCTGGTTTACCTAGTTCTGGTGATCCCAATGTAGGTTCACTCACTTTAGACAGTGATACAGGAGAGCTAAAGCTAGACCTAATTGGACACTTCGATCTAAGACCCAGAATTTTGGCAAGGCAGTATACTACTGGAAACACGACCTGGGATTCTATTTTGCTTAACCTTACAAAGGCAACTCAAGGACCAGTTCAAGCGAGTGAAATTGCCAAAGTAACGATCGGAAATAACACCTACTACGCCTACAGTTTCAACGCAGCTTCGACTGGAGTTGCTACCAACGATGGCAGCGAGTCTTACACCGGTCGCTACTCCTGGACAAAGACATTGGCAGTCGCACCTCCCCCTGAATCTACACCTGAGCCTTCTTCTGTCGTAGGATCTGTTCTTGTTGCGGGATCTCTCGTAGCCTTGCGGAAGCTCAAACCCAAAGCGTAGAGATTTTACTCCTTTTCCACTAAGAGATCAGGGATGCAACCCCGCTAAGTGGAGTTGCATCCCTGATCTTTTAATACCTGATCGTCAACTGGGAAGGGAGTAAACTAGTCATTGGTTTGCAGACAGCAATCAAAATTGCTGCTCTGATAGGTTCACCTGCGCTTGCTGCTGACCAGTTTTCTATTGTTGCTTGAGCATGAGGCGAACCTTGCTGAGAA
>JAAUTN010000239.1 GCA_012031415.1 Leptolyngbyaceae cyanobacterium SM1_4_3
GCTGAGGGAACTGCTGTTCTGGCGCAGCGGTGCAGCCTCAGCAGGTGAAGGGCTAACTGTAGCCGGATTAACCTAGCTGGATTAACAGTTGAACTGGCCACAGACGAATTGGGCGCAGGTGAATTGGATACGGCAAATTGGGCACGGAACTAGCGATTGACCGACCGACACTACTACCCGCTTCCAAAGATTGCTCAACTGAGCCTTCAGCCGTTGGGGTTGAACAAACTCTGAGTCTCACCCAGCGCTCTTGCCCCGACGCGCCCTGCCGACTTAAGACCTGAAGAATGCTGCCTGACAAAATTTCTCCCGTTGCTTCAGGCGGTGGAGTGGGAAAGTTTTCAGCAGTGCTACCCGAATCAGCGCCAGCAGTAGAAGATTCAAGCTGGGGCAATAGCACCAGCGGCTCATTGCCGCTGAGAGAATCTGCCGAGGGCGATCGCTCTACTCGAATGTAAGAACCGATCTCTAAAAGGGCGATCGCCTCCTCGGTTGGCTCAGGAGCGTCATCAGGGGCAGCGGGTTCTGACACGGGCTGAGCGGGTTCAGAGTTTGAGCCTAAACCGACTAAGGGAGCAAGGCGATCGCCAATCGATGGCACTAGAACTGCCAGCAGCGTTCCCCCTAGCCCTAACAGCAGCAAAATTCCCAGCAGCAGGGGAAAGATACTTGGACGGTGGCGCTTAGACGGCTCCAACACCTGAGTTTTTAGGGTTGAAGTCGTCGCACCAGACTGAGTTTGCTGAGTTCGCGTTCCCTGACCCGCTTGCAGAGCAGTGTTAGCAGACACGGGCTGACGTGGAGGCTGCACCGCTGACACCAGCGCACCAGGAACCATACTCAGCCCCTGTTCGCTCAGCCGACAGTAAACCAGCCCAACCGTCACGTTGTCGTGCCCGTTTCGAGTGTTAGCAATCTCAACTAGGTGCTGACTGACAGCAGCTAGGTCAAACTTGCCATCCAGCACAGGCAAAATAGCCGTATCCCAGCATTCTTCAACGCGATCGTTGTCGCTTAGCCCATCGGAGCAAAGCAGAAAAATGCAGTCTTCATCCAGTACAAAGCGCTGCACTGTTGGATGCAAGCTCTTAGAAGACCCCATGCCCAACGCCTGCACCAGCGAACCCGCACTTGGCTGCTGCAAAGCTTCTCGATAAAATCCATAGCCCAGACGAACTTCCCGCGAAGCGATGTCATCGTCTAGCGTAATTTGATGACATCCCCAGCGGGTAATCAGGTAGGCTCGACTGTCACCCACATGACCCGTGTAAAGTTCGTGATCTTTGACCAGTCCCATTACAAGAGTCGTGCCCATGCGCTGTCGGTCTTGCCGCTGTTCGCTATCGTTGCGCTGGCTAATCAGGTCATTGGCGGCACAGGTTGCTTTCTCAATTTCAACAGACAAAGCGGCGGGTGACAGGGCTTCCGGGCGTAGCGGCTGCATTCGCTCCCAAATTGCTTCGATCGCCAGGTTAGAGGCAACATCTCCCCCCTGGTGTCCACCAATGCCATCACAGACAATGACTAAAGAAGAATCTGGAGCAGGTGTTCCGGCGTTGAGGGTAACGGTTTTGAAGGTGCCGCTGGGCGGATAACAAGCATCTTCGTTGCGCTGGCGGCTTGGCCCCTGGTCGGTGCGGGTTGCCACTTGAATCTGTCGCGACTGGTGCTGTCCAACTGCTGACAGTTCCTCATCTAGCCGATCGACTAGCTGTTCACCGCTGCGAAGGTTTCCCTGGATCAAATCTTGACAGAGTTGCTGGAGGAAAGGGGCGATCGCCGCTTGAGCCGTCTCAGCCCACCTAGCCCACAAATGCCCCAACTGAGGCAGCGTCGGCGCATTAGCTTTAGTGTGATCAGGATGTAGCTCTAGCAGACGCACCAGCGAACCTTCCATTCGCAGCAGATCCGACTCTAACAAGCTGGTTGCAACTTGCTCCAACTCCAGGGGTTGCCAAAGCTGGGCAATTTGCCACAGCCAGTTCAACTGACGCAGCGCTGACGCTTGCTGCCACACTTCGGTCAGGGCGGGCAGTAGGTGAGGAACAATCGATTCAGCGCTGGCGGCAGACAGGGGTGGCACAAACAGGGCTGCTTTTTCTAGAAGCAGCAAATTCCCTCTAGCCTTGTCTGCCTGAACCAACTCATACACTTGAGGAACGTGCAGACGGTAGGGAGAGAGCCGCAGATAAGCTGAGAGCGACTGGGGAATTTCTGTCGGAGCCTGAGGCACTAATCCTGGCTTTGCGTCCAAAAAAATCCGAGGACTCTTGCAAATGTAGCGGTTTGCTAGAACCTCTCCAGGCTGATAAATTTCAGCGCCATTGCCCACTGCCCAGAGATAATGCCTTGGCAAAAAAGTTCGGCATTTTTGACAAAACCGATGACCCTCCGGATTAGGAGCTTGGCAACCGTAGTTGACGCAATAAATTGTTGCTGTGGCGTTTTGCATGAAGCCAGGAATACAGCGGTCTTCTCAGGATATCTCAGACTTCCGCCAACAGACCATCTTACACTTGCTGCACGAACGGGTATGACCAGGTTTGCTTTGATTTTTGAGGTAGCGAAATGCGATTCAAAAATCAATTGCTGCCTACACAGACTCGTCAACAGACACTTTTGGTAAGCCCATGCTGTAGTTGCGGACGCGGCTTTTGAGGTTGTAGGAAATTTTGCCAGCTTGCAGTAGCGATCGCACAAGATGCTCTAAATCAGAGCCAATTCGACGCAAATTGTAATCCGTCAGGTCTGCCCCGGCTGAGGCAGCAACTAACTCATCAAACTTTCGGTAAACCTCCTGAAGTGCTTCATCATTCCAAAGCAACTCGTTATCGGGGTCAACGTCTAGCGTCAGCTTATCCTGGCTGGGTAGAAGCTCATTGTTAGCGGTGTCAACTTCAGCCGTAAAGATGCGAATGTGCCGGGTAGTAGACTTAAGCAGCATAAGAATAGGGGATTCACACGGATGGCAGCAGGATTCTGACTTATTCTAAAGCGTCAACGGGGCGATCGCAGCCCTTCGACTTGCTCTCTCCTATCACCATTTCTAAACTCTTCAATCAAAATCAGCATGATTTGCAAACTTAAATAACCTTCTCTCCGTATATTCTGCCTTTCACAAGAAATATAGGTCACTTAGAATTTCATTTATTACGGATTAAGTCTGCGGAAAATCAGTCTGTGAACTGTGACTTAACTGCAATCTACTTTCTTATTGGAAATCAATATTCATGTTTCTAAGCTGCCTGCTTTTATTTGCGATCGCCTTCTGCCTCAGCCGACTCTTCATGCAAACCACCGAAGAAATTCCCGCCCTTGTCATTGGAATGCTGGCAATCCTTTTCTTCATCGCAGGCATCATCATCGCCCCCGCACCCATTCAAGCTGGCTGTCTAGTCTTGGTCATAAGTCTCAAGAAATTCATGCTTAAACAGCAGCAAGCCTAAACCCATTCCCCTCCTTAAAATCTATATATTCAGCCCCTCATCCCTCATCCCTCATCCCTCCCCCCATCTCCCACCTTTAACAGTAGACTGGAAACGATTTGCTAAGGCAAAGGGAGCGATCGCATGAGCGGCTATGAGTCTCAGAAACGACAGAGGCTTAATATGGGTGCAGTGTTTAGAAACCTGTCCCTGATGGTAACGGGGGGCACTGTATTGCTGGCGCTATTTACGGTCGTGGGCGTTTGGCGTAGCGGCGAACGATTTTTGAAAATGTGCAGTCCATGTTTACTGCGCCGCAGCCGCCCCCTCAGGTAGACGTGCGATCGCTAGTGGTGCAGCAGGTGCGCGGAGTCAGTGAGTTGACTACTGCAATCTTTGCGATGGAGGCAGTAGTCCCCGCGAGTCGCGATCGCACCCTGGGCGGCTACACAATCGGCAAGACAACCCTGCTCTACATTGCTTATGGTGAAGTTCGCGCTGGGGTTGATCTGGCTGAGTTAGACGAAAATGACATTCAGGTTACGAACGACACCATTCGCCTGAGACTGCCCATCGCCCGAAATTTTAGATAGCAAAATTGATGTGAACCGCTCCAGGGTCTATGATTATGACCGGGGCTTTTTGGGTTTGGGTCCAGATGCTGCCCCTGATCTTCAGCAGCTTGCCCAGCAGGAAACCCTGCAAAAGGTGGTAGAAGCAGCCTGCGCTCAGGGCATTCTCCAGGAAGCTAACGACAGAGCAGAACTGGCAGTCAGTCAACTGTTGACCACCGCAGGTTATGCCAGCTTTTCCGTTGAAACTCAACCGCCCGCTGATAATGCTTGTGCAGAACAATAATTTTTTATCTAAGTCGCTGTTTTAACGCTGACAAGTCGGGCTTTGCATCTCAGAAAGTTTGTCTACCATGAGCTTGTTTGAAGCCATGTTGCAAAACTGTAGCCTTGTCTGAAAGTTGAGATAAGTTTTAGTTGAGGACTTGAGCGAACGTGAAGCGTGTGAGTGAGGGCGATCGCCAATTAGCATCAGCAAATTAATCTCTAGTGAAGTTACGTATCGCTTGAGCCATTTTTCCCTTCACAGGCTGTTTTTCCCTTCACAGGCTGTCTCAAGGAGACGTTATGAGCTTTAAAAGAATTCTGGTTGCTGTCGATCACACTGCCCTCAGTCAAGCTGTATTTAAGCAGGCGTTGGAGTTGGCTCAAACTAATCAGTCTAAGCTGTTGCTATGTCACTGCCTGACGGCTGATGTTGTCACCGCATCTCCCACTTTTGCGGCGGGTGAATTGGGACTATCGGCTCATTTTGTCAGTCAAACTCATCAGGCTCAACACATCTACCTGGAGCAACAAACTCAGGCTGCAAAAGCGCTACTCGATCACTACAGCGAAACCGCAATGCATCAAGGCGTTGCGGCTGAAACCAACTATCGAGTTGCCGATCCGGGGCAGGGGCTTTGCGAGGCGGCAAAAAGCTGGAATGCTGACCTGATAGTAGTCGGGCGACGGGGGCGCAAAGGGTTAACAGAGGCAATTTTGGGTAGCGTCAGTAACTATGTGCTGCACCATGCTCCCTGCGCTGTGCTGATTATTCAAGCTCCAACTGCTCAAACTCCGGCTGAAATGCCAGTGGAAGGGAGCGATCGCCAACTGGCATAAATTCAGTCACCTGGTTGACGCTAGTTCTGACCGTATCGCAAATCAGATCTAGAGGCAGATCGTTTGCATCGTGCCCAAACGGATTTTCAATGTCATCGCCAATTTGATCCACTCCAAACAAAATGAAGCTGACAATCACCACACTGATGCCAGTCAGCCAACCAATCTCTTCAACTACATGAAACGGCAAACCCACGCAATAAATTAGAATCAAGCGCTTCAAATAAATCGCGTAGGCGATCGGAATTGGGGTTCGTAGAATTCGTTCACAACTGGTTAACCCTTCAACCATGCTGCTGAGCATTCCGTTAAGTGCCACCAGCCGCATTGAATCCAGGCGGCTGTGCCGAAACTGCCTTTGGAGATAATCGCTTAGCCACAAAGTAATTTCCAATGGACAGTTGTTGCAGCTCTCTAGCTTCAAGCGTTGCGTTTGAGGAACCCAATCAAAAACTTCACTGGCGACAGGCTCTTGCCGAAGGTGGTGTTTTGTTGACAGAGCAAACGCCTCTAATAGCCGCAGCGCCGTTTGTTTCTCTATTTCATTGGCTGGCTCTGGTGCTGCGATCGCAAATCTAATTTCTCGCGCCAAGTTGCGGATGTTAAAGACTAGCTGACCCCAGGCTTTTCGCCCTTCCCAGTAACGGTCATAGGCTGAATTAGTGCGAAAGACCAACAGCAAACCCAGCACTAGGTTAAACACGACATTTGTAGTCAAATCTCCCAGCACTTTTAGCGAAAGCGATGGATAAAAGTAGTGCAGGAGCGAAACAAGTAAGCCGAATACTCCAAATAGTAGCGATCGCGGCAGCACGGTAAGCGCCACCGAACCTTTTAAGCGGAATGCTTGGGTAAACCAGTTAAGGGTCATAGACGGGATCAGACAATTAAAGCTCCACCCTTTCAACCTATCGTACTAGTGCAGCGTCACAGCTTTAGGTTTAGCTACTGCTGATTGAGCAAATATAACGATAGAGTAGATCTGCTATCTTCTCGGATTTTGCATGAGCGGTTCATTTGAAGGCGATCGATTTGACCCCATTCGGAAACAGGGCCCCTCACCTGAATCTTCTAATCCGACAAATGACCCTGCTCATGGATCGGGCAAACCCGCTCAAGCTAAGGCTGAGGATAATCTCTCAACTGCTGATTCAGACAAACCGCAGCAAACGGAGCAACCCGAACTAGTCGTCCCAAAGGTGAAGGCTGCCCTACCGCCTCTAGCAATGGTAGAAACTGCATTTCTTGCCAGCACAGCCAGTTTGCTCTGGCTTGTCAGCTACTACCTCAGCATCGGTGCCTGGATGCGAATTCTATTTCCCACCCCAATCGCCTTAGTCTACCTGCGCTGGGGAAATCGCTCTGCATGGATGGCAGCACTGGTGACGGGTTTGCTGCTGTCTGTTCTAATGGGTCCCTACCTGAGTCTGCTATTTTTTGTCCCCTACGGATTGTTGGGCGTACAGCTTGGAGCGCTGTGGAAACGGCAGGCTGGTTGGTCTATATCGATCGGCACGGGTACGCTAATTTCCACTTTTGGGTTTTTCTTCCGAATTTGGCTGTTGTCTACCTTCTTGGGGGAGGATCTCTGGGTTTATTTAACCAACCGAATTACGGACTTTACCGAGTGGGTTCTGACTCGGCTGGTCGATTGGGGCATATTGGGGATTAGTGCCCTGGGACAACCTGATTTAACGGTAATTCAGCTTGTGACGATTGGGACAATCATCTGTAGCGACCTGGTTTATTTATTTACAGTTCATTTGGCAGCATGGCTCCTCCTGGAGCGACTGGGCAATCCGATTCCAGAGCCGCCAGGGTGGGTGCAGGTGTTGCTGGAGGAGGAGGGGTGAGGGCGGAAGAAGGAGGGCGGAGAATCAAATTCCTTCTTGCCCTAGCCCCTCACCCCTCACCTCCACTCCTACCGTTCAACGAGGAAGAAAAAATGATTCAGGTTTACTCTCGGCTTGAGGTTGGGCGGGAGTGGCTGCGACGGTTTGAGGGGCGATCGCCTCTGTTTGTCTGTGTGCTGGGCTTTACAGCAACGGGGCTGATTCCTGGAATTTCAGCGGCGGGGGCAACTCCGGCAGATCGAGAATATACGGCGATCGCCGATGCTGAGTTTCTCTACAACGGGCCGCAACCTGCTCCTCAATATTCTCTGCCACCGCTACAGGCGGGTGCTTCTCCGGTGCTGATTTCTCGTGCGGTTGTCGCAGCCCAAAACATTCCGGTGTACCTGTTTAATGCTGGATTGCTGCATTCGCCCTCGGTGCCGTGTATTAATCTGAAAGGCGCTCCGGCTCGCTGTTTGACGCAAGGGAAAGCACTAGATTATGCAACTGTGAAGCATTTGCTGGAGCAGGGGGCTAACTTGGGGGGAAAAGCTGGCAGCACAAACGCCTCAGGGATATCTAATTCTTGGGGAGTGTGTGGTTGGTGGAACAACGACGGCTTTGGCGGTGCTGATGGCTTTAGGCTGGGATGCTGAGGGCAAGGTCAACAGCAGCCACCCAACCTGTAATCACGACCAAAAGCTAGCCGTCGTTAAGGCTGGGCTAGCTCAAGCAGATTTCCTGCAAGAGACACAGGGGTTAGATCGCGTTCCTGATCCCTTGAGGGTTGTGGCAGCAGTGGGCGACCCAATGCAAGTTGTAGTGGCAGGCATGGCGATCGCCGCTAGTCGCACCTGTGGCGTGTTGCTGGCGGGTGGTACTCAAATGCTGGCGGTTTACGCGCTGGCTCAGTCTATCGCTCAAAACTATGCTCAGTCCTGGCAACCAGATCAGGTTTTGATCGGCACAACGCGCTGGGTTGCCGAAGACCCGACTGGTGATACCGTTGGACTGGCAAAACTTCTGAATGCGCCCTTACTAGCAACGCAGCTTAATTTCACCACTTCTCGCTATGCCCAACTGCGGGACTACGAGCAGGGATATGTTAAAGAGGGAGTTGGTGCAGGCGGGTGTGCGATCGCTGCCCACCTCTACCAGAGATGGGAGCAGGAAAGGCTGATGGAGGCGATCGAAGCTTTAGCCGAACGCCTGGAATGTGTTCAAAGTGAATGAATGTAGTGGAGCTAGTGAATGCGCTGAGACAGCAGTTGCTCTTCTAATGCCGCGATTCGGTTGTAGGCTGCGGTCAGTTGAGCGGTCAAGCGCTGAATCTGAATCTCTGGAGCGAGGGTGCGATCGCCCGTTTGACTATCAGATTCGGGATAGCTGGAGTCTACCAGCACATCCTTGTGTTCCATTGAGCTATCTACCAGCCGACTGCGCTGGTAGTAGCTGCGTCCTACATTAGATCCAGATATCGCCATAAAGCCACTATCTGAAGTCGTTTTTGGCTCAGTTAGCGCTGTCGAAATTTTGTCGCCGAGCTGCTCAATAGTCTGGTGCAGTGCGTCAACTTTCAAACTTAGGCCAGTAACTTGTTCCTGAAGGGAGTCCATGCAATGCCCCATTTTTTGAATTGCTATCGTACATTCTAGAAACGCATCGGGTATATCCAGATTTATTCCTGAATCATTTAACTTTTAACCCCTGCTTGAGATGAAGAATTTAGAAGTTAACCATTGAGGTGCGATTTAGAATTTGAGCGAGGCTGTTTACCAGGAACCTAGACATTCCTAACGTAGGCGCGGCTCAAAAACCTCAATTAGTCTCATCTTCATCTGATTCACTGTCTATCTTACCTACAAGATTGCTAAAATTCGGTTTCTTCATGAAAGAACATAAGCAGTGAAAAGGAGGCCAGCATTTAATTTCAATCTACGAGCAACTATAGAAATCAAAGGTGAAAGATAAAATACCCGGATTCTAGAACAAGCCACTAAAAATAACGACAGAGTGGCTATTTTTAACTCTTTTAGGATAGTCATTTCTGGTGGCTGTTGAGTTGGCAATCATGCGTAAACTAGACTACATAAATACTTGATTGACAGTTCAGAATTGTTTGAGTGCAGCAATCCTGCCATTAAATAGATTGAGTATTTATACATACTAAAATTTGTTGCTCTATGGGGATCAGAAGAATTCCGCCATTAATGTAAGTTTTAAGATGCTTTTGGCAAATGAATCAGGCAAAAATTTAAACAGGACTGCAATCAAAAGATGTTAAGTTTTCAGGACTTTTTTACTGCCTGTGCGGGTGTTTGGACGACGGAGAGAACCTATCACTCGGTGTTGAAAGGTGAGATAGAGCGCTCCCATACAGAATTTCGGGCTACGTCGCTTGACCAGACTGAAAAGCAGCAAATTCTCTCTGGGTTGCCAGGTGGCGGTTCGTTTGCCGCAATCAAGCTGGATGTGGCGGCGATCGCTCAGCAGCCTGAGGCAACTCCAGGATTTGCGATCGCCTTCGATACCCGCTCTGAAACTGGGGAAGAGGTATCGATGAGTCTGAAGGCGCTGTTTTTGCCTGATACCTATGTGCAGGTCGAGTCTGCTGCGCCGCTGCCGATTCCTTCTGCCGCGCAAATCAAGGTTGAGCCTGACAGCGAAATTATTCAGGGCTATTATCTGCGAGACAAGGGATATTCTGAAACAGGGGCGATCGCCGGACGCTTTACCTATCAACCCACTCGCCAAACGTTGGAAATGACGACTTTCTATAATCGTTCGGTAGCGGTTGACCAGATGCGGTTTGTTGCGCCCGACTTGCGGATGCGAACGATTGTCACCTACCAGCGTCCAACCGATGGCACAGTGCCAACCGTGATTGATTTGATTGGCTTTGGCGTAGAACGTAAACAGTAGAAACAGGATTCAGGCATGATCAAGCGGCGATCGCTTTTGGCAGGCGCAGGGGCACTGGCACTCGGTCAACTTTTGGCGGGGTGCAACAGTCGCAGCAATGCAGCACTGCGGGTGCGATTGCTCGATGATTCCGTTCCGGTGCAACTGCTACGAGCCTTTCAGCGTGACCTGGAGCAACAGCCTGCTCTAGATTTTTTGCCACGATCCCAACTTTCCGACTTGTACGAACTGCTGCAAACCTGGAAGCAAGCTGAAGGCGAAGCCGATCGCCCAGGTTGGAGAGAACAAATTCCTTTTCTTAGCCAGAACCGTCAGCCTGAAAACATTGCTGATCTGGTAACGTTGGGCGATTACTGGCTAGCTTCGGCCATTCGACAAGAGCTAATTCAGCCACTTCAGCTAGAAGATTTGCCGGAATGGGAAAAGCTTCCGGATCGCTGGCAAGACCTCGTTCGACGCGATCGCCAGGGACAGCTTGACCCCGAAGGAGAACTTTGGGCTGCCCCCTATCGCTGGGGCAGTGCCGTCATTGCCTACCGGGTTGAGGAATTTGAAGAACTGGGCTGGACACCTACTGACTGGCAAGATCTGTGGCGACCAGAGTTAAAAGGTCATGTGTCACTGCTCGATAGCCCCAGAGCCGTGATTGGAGTGGCTTCTAAAAAGCTGGGGCAGTCTTTTAACCCAACGGATTTGGGTGAAGCACTGCAAGCTGAACTGCAAGCGCTCCACCAGCAGGTCAAGTTCTACAGTTCTAATAACTATCTGCAACCGCTGATGCTGGGCGATACCTGGATTGCACTGGGCTGGTCTACAGATGTATTGCCCATAGTGGAGCGCGATCGCCGCATTGCCGCCATCGTTCCTGAATCAGGCACTATTCTCACGGCTGACACCTGGGTGCGTCCGGCAGCAGCAGCACCCGTTACCCGCACAGGTGATGAACTCGCACTGGTCGAGCAGTGGATCAACTTTTGCTGGCAGCGCCAAAATGCAATCAATCTCTCGCTCTTAGGTTCTGCTGCTTCTCCCGTGTTGACGATCCTCGATCGCGGTGATTTACCCGACCCGATTCAACAAAACAACGTGCTTTTGCCAACAGCCGAAATTCTAGAGCAAAGCGAATTACTTGAGTCGCTGTCTGAAGAGGCGATCGCCCAATATCGTCGCCTCTGGACAGAAGTGAGGGAGGAAGTTGAGGGATGAAGGATGAAGGATGAAGGGAAATCCTTCTTTCCCTAGCCCCTAG